>JBFFNY010000286.1:0-2725 GCA_041562955.1 Desulfurivibrionaceae bacterium
AGGAGAAAGGCATGGGACTCATCCCCGGCAAGCTTGGCAAAAACCGTAAGCGGGGTATCAAGGTCAGCCACAATTTCACGGCAGACAGGAATAAGCCCGGCCTCCGTGGCCAATCGTTTAAAATTTTCTACATCAGGTTTATACATATCAGGACCCAACAATCACTCAACGAAAAAAAAAGCCACAGACCGTGCATACGGTTCTGTGGCTTTTTTATATCTTACATCCTGACCCAAAACGATCAGACGTAACCTTTTCAGCACTCACAACATACATTGTGAATATAAATTAGGCACTTGCAACAAAACGATTAACGCGCTTGGTCAACCTGGAAACCTTCCGAGATGCATTTTCCTTCTTGATGGTTCCCTTTGAAGCAACCTTCATGATGACAGGAATAGCCGCCTGAAGTGCCGCCTGTGCCTTCTCAACGGAATTTTCTTCAATCGCCGCATCAACAAGCTTAATGGAATTTCTCAACTTGGTGCGATTTGCACGATTACGGGCACGACGAACAGCATTTTGCCGAGTTCTTTTTAATGCAGACTTATGATTTGCCACTATTTTTCCTCATTAGTAGAAACTTGAAATTCACAGGGTAGCCCTGTAACATGTTTATATTGTTTATTTTATCAACCCGAAAACCAGTGTTGCCGGGGGGATGTATCACGCTCTGGTGAATCCTGCAGTCAAATCACAACACACCTATTCGTCAGCAGGGACGCACGAAACAGCAATATATATATAGTTTTCAGTGGAGTGTCAAGGGTCAGCTCATATCTATTAAAGAAAAAAATGCTGTCTATTTCAGCTCCTACAAACAATTATCATTTTCTTTTTGGCCTGAACGTCTTTAACCTCGCATTATTCCAGCAGATTTAATATACTATTTTCTATACATCACCTTACAACTTCAACTGAAATAATCTATGCCTGAAGCGTTCAACCATTTTTTCCAGGTCAACCGTCCACTGTTTGATGTCCTCGACATCCTTATCGTGGCCTTTATCATCTATCGCGGCATCCTCCTCATCCGCGGCACACGGGCCGTACAAATGCTGGCGGGGATTATTGTTCTCACCGCCGCCTACTTCATTGCCCGTGAACTCCGACTGCTTACCTTATATTGGCTCCTTGGTCATTTTTTAAGTTCCATCTTCATCATCATTATTATTATTTTCCAGCGGGACATTCGCCGCGCCCTAACCCAGGTTGGACGAACCCCCTTTTCCAAGAACAGTGATGAAGATTACGCCAGAACCATTATTGAAATCGTGGGCACCGTTGAATACCTTGCCAAAAGACGGATCGGCGGACTCATTGTTTTGGAACGGGAGACCGGCTTGAAGGACTACCTTGAGTCGGCCCACGACATCAATGCGACCCTTTCCAAAGAACTGCTCATTTCACTGTTTCACACCTCGTCGCCGCTGCATGACGGCGCGGTTATTATCCATAAGGGACAGATCCTCAAAGCCTGTTCTGTCCTGCCGCTCACAAAAAACCCCTACATCAGCCGCTCTCTTGGGACTCGCCACCGTGCTGCCATCGGCCTTTCTGAAGAAACAGATGCTGTTATTATTGTCGTCTCTGAAGAGACGGGTGCGATCTCCCTCGTCATGCATGGTGGTATCACCAGCGACATGGATATCTCCTCGTTACGCAATCGCCTTGAAGCCATCTTTGCCCCCACGGAATTTCACAAAAACACATGGAAAAACTGGTTAAACAGAGCATAAACCGTATTTTCGGTTCGTGGAAATGGCCCAAGAACTGGGTCATTAAGCTGGTGAGCCTCATCCTCGCTGCGTCACTGTGGTTCCTCGTCGCCGGGGAGGAAAAGGTGGATATGACCGTGCAAATTCCGGTTGAGGTGATCAATCTCCCTGAAAATCTCGAGGTTGCAAACCAGGTCAAAACAGAACTGTCCGTCACCGTCACGGGCCCTCAGGCCCTCATCCGCACACTGAGTCGTGACGTCACCCGGACCATTGACCTCTCTGATGCCGTTGCCGGCCCTGTGGTTATCGAAAACAACATTGACTCCATCCCCATGCCCTGGGGGGTACGCGTCCTGCGAATCAAACCCGCAGAACTGATCTTAAAGCTCGACAAGCTCGTCACTAAAAAGCTGCCGATACAGGCCGTTACCACAGGGGAAATACCCAAGGGGTACACCCTGTCGTCGATCATGCTTGAACCGGCCACCATTACCATTAACGGTTCAGAGGCGCTGCTCCAGCATATTGAGGACCTTCGCACCAACCCCCTCGACATCAACGGGCTCACCCGCTCAGCCATGACCCATACCTCGCTGGATATTCCCGCTGAAATAGCCGATCTTATCGGCCAGCCAGTGGTTACCGCATCCATCATTATTGAGGAGAAGATGCTCCACAAGGCTGTCAGCAATATTCCGATTACAATTAAAAAAGAGCATAGCCCTGAAGGACTGCAACTCTCCACCAATGCTGTCAAGGTCCACGCCATCATTCCCTACTCCGTGGCTCAATCCACAAAACAACTTGAATCCTTGTTTTCGATCTCAGTCAACACCGAGGGATTACAACCGGGAACCCATACTTTAAAGGTACAGGTCACGGCGTCAAAGGGGATCGAAATCCTTGAAACACAACCGGAATTCATCACCGCAATAGTCCCGGTGACATCTCCGAAGACGAAGCCCGGCACCTCTTAACCGGACCAGAACCGCACCCTTCCACGC
>JBFFNY010000287.1:0-2717 GCA_041562955.1 Desulfurivibrionaceae bacterium
CGGATGGCTCAGACTTTTTCCATGCGGTACCGTCTGGTGGATGGTCAGGGTAACTTTGGTTCTGTTGACGGTGACTCTGCAGCTGCCATGCGTTATACGGAAGCACGGATGACCAAGCTTGATCAGGAGATCATAGGTGACCTGGATAAAGAAACAGTAGATTTTATTCCAACCTATGACAATTCCATGCAAGAACCATCGGTTCTTCCGACAAAAGTTCCGACCCTGCTCATGAACGGCTCTTCCGGTATTGCCGTTGGTATGGCCACGAATATTCCACCCCATAACCTTACCGAAGTGATGAACGGCCTCATTGCCATGGTTGATGACCCGAATATAACGGTAAATCAACTCATGGAACATGTAACCGGGCCTGATTTTCCAACCGGGGCATATATTTGCGGTAGAGCAGGTATTCGTGAGGCGTATGAAACAGGGCGCGGTTCAGTGCTCATGCGTTCGAAAACCCATGTTGAAAAGTCGAAGAAAAACAATCGTGAGTCGGTGATCATCACTGAGATTCCTTATATGCAAAATAAGGTCAAACTCATTGAAAAGATCGTCCTGCTTATTAAAGATAAGCGGGTCACATCCATTTCTGAAATTCGCGATGAATCGGATCGTCACGGTATGCGCATCGTTCTTGACTTGAAGAGGGATGAAATTGCCGATGTGGTCATCAATCAGCTGTATAAAATGACACCGCTCCAGCGCAGTTTCGGCGTGAATATGCTGGCCATTGTTAATAATAAGCCTGAGGTGTTGAATCTCAAACAGGTGATGGAACATTTCGTCCTGCATCGGAAAACCGTGGTGTATCGCCGCACCGCCTACGAACTTCGCAAAGCAGAAGAAAAGGCCCATATTCTTCTCGGACTCAAGGTTGCGCTGGATAATCTCGATGAAGTTGTTGAACTTATTAAGAAATCAGCCAATCCAAAGGAAGCCAAAGAAAATCTTATTATCAGATTTGAGTTGAGCGATATTCAGGCGCAATCCATTCTGGATATGCGACTGCAAAAACTCACCGGTCTTGAGCAGGAGAAAATAATCCTGGAACTGGACGATCTTCTCAAAAAGATTGCCCGTTTCAAAGAGATTCTCAGTGATGACCTGGAAGTGATGAAGATTATCAGAACAGAATTTGAAGAAATTCGTGAGCAGTATGGTGATGATCGTCTTACCGAAATTATTGAAGCTCCGGATGAAATTCTGCCTGAAGATATGATTCAACAGCAGGACATGGTCGTTACAATAACCCATGAAGGTTATATAAAGCGTAATCCTGTTGATTTATATCGTTCACAACGTCGTGGAGGCAAAGGTGTAAAGGGTATCAATGCCATTGATAATGATTTTGTCAGTTCTCTTTACATGGCCTCAACCCATGATGCCTTCCTGTTTTTCACCAATCACGGCAAAGTGTTCTGGCGTAAGGTGTATGAGATTCCTCAGGCCAGTCGAATTGCCCGTGGCAAGGCTATTGTTAACTTTTTAGAACTTGCTGAAGGGGAAGAACTGGCTGCGATTCTACCTGTGGCGTCCTTTGAGGGTGAGAACCTCTTTGTGCTCATGGTAACCAAGAAGGGTGTGGTTAAGAAAACGTGTTTATCTGAATTTGCCCGGCCGATGCGCAAAGGGAAGATTGCCCTGAACATTCGTGAGGATGATGAAATTATCACCGCAGCCATCACTAATGGAGAGAATGATATCTTTTTATTCACCAAAAACGGTATGTCTGTTCGCTTTAATGAAATGGATGTACGGGCTATGGGACGAACAGCCACAGGTGTTCGTGGTATTCGCCTTAAAGATGATGATGAGGTGGTTTCTGCCGAGGTTATTTCTGATCCAGATGAGTCTATCCTGGTGGTTACTGAAAATGGTTACGGTAAACGGAGTCCGGTGAGTGAATATCGTAAAACAAAACGCGGCGGTTCCGGTGTTTTTGCCATTAAGGCCAGTGAGCGCAATGGCAAGGTGATTTCCGCCTGTCAGATCACCGATGAAGATGAGGTCATGCTGATTACCGACGGTGGTAAGATTATTCGCATGGATATGAGTCAGATGCGGGTTATTGGTCGAAATACCAAGGGTGTAAGGATGTTTAATACTGCCGAAGATGAAAAGGTTGTCGGTATGGATAAGGTCCCGCCCGAGACAGAATCAGACAGTGACGACTATATTGATGCTGAAGGTGAAGAATAAGATGTCTTGATTGTTACAAGTTAAGACAAAAAAAGGCGATGAACTCTCAGAGTTCATCGCCTTTTTTTGTGCGCCATGACATGGATGTGAATGTGTTGCTATTGAACAGAATCATCATCCTTGGTTGAATTCAAAATATGATCGGGGACGCCTTCAGCCTTTTCAAATATTGCCCGTTGGGTTTGAGCGCCGGATAAGTCAGCACCGGTTAAATCAGCCTTATAGAATGTAGCCTTGACCATATAGCAGCGGGTGAGATTGGCTCCTCTTAAATCAGCTTTGCTCAAATCTGCCCAATGGAGATTTGCATCAGAGAGATTAGCCCCCTGCAGGTCAGCATTGGTCAGAATTGCATCTGTCAGTCTGGCTGACTCAAGGTTGGTTCCCTTGAGATTGGCACCCTTTAAATTGGCTTCCTGGAGGTTGGCACCGGTAAGGTCGGCACCGGCTAAATTGGCCCCTTTGAGATTCATCCCCTTTAAATCCACACCCTTCAGGTCACATTCCTC
>JBFFNY010000288.1:0-2700 GCA_041562955.1 Desulfurivibrionaceae bacterium
AAAATCTTGCCAGTCGCCGAATTATTTCCGCACGGGTCGTGGACCGGGGCCTTGTGGAAGTGGACTTTTAATGAAGGGAACGATCATGAAACAACATCTTGTATACTTTATCCTGCTCCTCCTGCCCCTTGGCGGCTGTGTGGCCGAATCCCGGAACCAATCCTCCACCTTGCCGGAACGGCACTCCCTCCCGGAGCTGCATAATCAAAAAATGCAGGCTGAAGAGGGCTCCATCTACTCGCCCCGAGCCATGGACCTGTATGCCGATCGCAGGGCCCAAAAGGTCGGGGATATTCTCATGGTGGAAATTGTCGAAACCTCCAATGCCGCCCAGGAGGCGAATACGGAGACAAAACGCTCCTCCTCCATCTCCGGTGATTTAGGCTATCTCTTCCGGTTCTCGAACTGGATGAAGATGCAGGAAAACACCCCGGGGGCTAAAACAGTCGAAGCCACCCTTGCCAACAATTTTAAAGGCGAAGGCGACACCGCCCAAAAATCAACCGTTACCGCCACCATCTCAGCCCGGGTCATTGACATTACCATGGACGGCAACCTGGTTATTCAGGGGTATCGCCAGATCCGGATCAACAACGACACCCAGCACATCATCCTCTCAGGCCTCGTCCGGCCGGATGACATCAGCCCCAACAACTCCATCGATTCCTCGCTCATCGCTGATGCCCGCATTGAAATGAACGGCACAGGGAATATCGCGGACAAACAGCAACCCGGCTGGCTGTCCCGCGGCGTGGACATGATCTGGCCGTTCTGAGGGCTGATAGAATCTATCTTTTCCAGGAGCTGGAGCCAGGAGAAAAAGACAGGTGGGAAAAATATTCCTGCCCCTGCCACAGGTATAAACAGGAGCGAAATCAGCATGTTGATCGGATATCCATGCCGATTTCCTCTGGCACACCCCTTGCATTTCATATCAACACAGTTCATTTTTTTCCTGGGTGACTTTATCGCTCAGAAAAACGACGGTCCAACAGGTGGAGCCATGCAGACCCAACAAAAAGCACTCATCATTACCCTCGCGGGACTCTTTTTATTCTTTGCGTCCACAGCGCAGGCGGGCCGCCTCAAAGATATGGCCTCAGTCAAGGGCGTACGCCACAACCAGCTGGTTGGCTACGGTCTGGTCATCGGCCTTGACGGCACAGGTGACGGCGGCAAAACACCGTTCACCACCCAGGCCCTGCAGAATATGCTCGAATCCATGGGGGTTCACATCAACAAGGCGGATCTCAAGGTGAAGAATGTCGCCGGGGTACTGGTCACCGCCAACCTGCCGCCCTTCACCAAGATCGGACAAACCATTGACGTGACCCTGTCCTCCCTGGGCGATGCCAAATCCCTCCAGGGCGGAACACTCATTGCAACCCCCCTCAAGGGGCTCGACAAGAACATCTACGCCCTGGCCCAGGGTCCGATCTCCATTGGTGGTTTTGAGGTGCAGGGCGCCAACACCGGCAGCTCCATCCAGAAAAACCATGTCACCGTGGCCAAGATTCCCAACGGAGCCACGGTTGAGCGGGAGGTTCCGGTCGATCTTACCGATAATGAGACCTTAACCCTGTCGTTACGCATCCCGGACTTCACAACCATTGCCAGAATGGTAACCACCATCAATGAAGAACTCGGCGGGGAGTACGCCGTGGCCAAGGATGGGGCAACCGCTGAGGTGGCTGTCCCTGCTGCATACAAGGACAATACCATCGGTCTCCTTGCCCAGCTTGAAAACATGGAGGTCAAACAGGATGACCGCGCCAAGGTTATTGTGGATGAACGCACCGGCACGGTGGTGATGGGCGCCAATGTCCAGATCAGTGAACTGGCCGTGGCCCATGGCAACCTGTCCATTGAGATCACCGATGACGAACTCGGCGCCGGACAGACCCTCAAGGCCAAAGAGGGCAAAGCCAACCTCATCCACCTCAATACAGGGGTGACGTTGAGTGAAGTGGTCCGCGCCCTGAATGCCCTCGGCACCACACCACGGGATCTGATCGCCATCTTTCAGTCGATCAAGGCCTCAGGCGCTCTACAGGCCGAACTGGAGATTATCTAAATGAATATAACTGGTCCGACCACCATACCGATAAGCACCGACAAACCCGTGATCAATAAAGACCTGCGTAAGGCCTGTGCTGATTTTGAGGCCCAAATGACCAACCAGCTTCTCGCCGCCATGCGCAAAACCATCCCCACGGACGGGCTGTTTAAAAAAAGCTACGGCGAAGAGATGTTCCAATCCATGCTGGATCAAGAACTAGCCGTCCAGATGGCTCAGGGGCAAGGCACCGGTTTCGGCGAAGCGTTGTACCAACAATTAAGTCAGCATAATAACGGCAAGGGAGGTTTGTAATGCAAGCCACAACAGCGCATTTCACCAAACTCATAACCAATTTGCAAAAGCAGATTCAATTCTCCAAGATTTTCATTACCCTGCTCGACAACGAGCAAAAGGCCTTGATCGACATGAACATAGGCATCCTCATGACCCTTTCCAAGCAAAAGGAAAGCGGCGTACGCCAGATGACTTATATTGATGAGCAGATTCAAGAGGCCACCCGGGCCATCCTCGATGTTCCGGAAACGGAAAGTGTCAACCTCCAGCAGGTCGCTGCAGTTCTCGGGGAAGATGACGCCCGTAAAATTGAAATCGGCGGTGCGCTGCTCAAAAAACTACGGATG
>JBFFNY010000289.1:0-2685 GCA_041562955.1 Desulfurivibrionaceae bacterium
AAAATCACTCGGCCCAAACCCCCTTGTTTACCCGACACCTGTCTGGGTTATCGGCACCTATAACGAAGATGGGAGCGCCAATATCATGACCGCAGCCTGGGGTGGCATTTGCTGCTCTAAACCGCCCTGCCTTGCCGTCTCGTTACGGGAGGCCACCCAGACCCATGGTAATATCCTTCGCAACAAGGCCTTTACGGTCAATATTGTCACCGAACAATTCATTACGGAGGCGGATTATTGCGGTATATCAACGGGCAGAAATACCGACAAATTTGCAGACACGGGTCTGACCAGTGAAAGAAGTACAACGGTTGAAGCCCCGATGATCAAAGAATTTCCGCTGAACCTTGAGTGCAGGCTGAAAGACGTGGTTGAAGTCGGCCTGCACACCCAGTTCATTGGCGAGATCATTGACGTTAAGGCGCTGGAATCAATCCTCGGGGAACAGGATGTACCAGATGTTGATCTGCTGCACCCCGTGGTTTTTTCACCGGTTGTCCGTAAATATCACACCCTTGGCAAAACCATTGGCCGCGCCTTTGATATTGGTAAAAAATTCCGCAAAAAAGAGAGCCTTTAATTTCACTGGTGGACCCGTAGGGCTCACAGGATCACCATAAGTCCCTATCGGTTATGGTGATTTTGATGCAGACCCCCATTTTGCCCCCCCCAACATCAACCCTTACCCCCCCAGGATTGCACTCAAAAAATTATGTTTGAATGGATACTCACCCTCTTTAGCCTGTTCGGCACCTGGTTTAATATTAGAAAGAACATCTACTGCTGGCCCCTATGGACCATAGCCAACGTAGGATGGGTCTATTCCTTCGGCTCCAAAAAAATGGTGGCCGAATCCATCCTGTTCTCTGTTTATTTTATTTTATCCACCTACGGCTGGTATCGCTGGTATCAGGATAAGAAAACTGAAAAAAGCGGTATTGACGTGTAAAATACGCATCCAGCCTCAGTTCTCTGCTCCCATATACAACGAGCCTCTTTTCACCAGATGCCCCTCAACGATTGTCAGTAAAAATTACCAGGTCTGGATGAATAAAAAAAATTATAAAAAAAATAAAAAAACATTTGCAAAAGAAAAAAAAAGTGACAATATACAGAATAGCATCTCCAAATGAAGCTTCTACAGACTAATTTTCAGGGTTCATTCCAAAAGAAACAATCCTTTTAATAAATTATTTAATTGCTTTATTTGTGCAATTTTTATTTTGATGTCTTCATTTGATGATGTTGACATTAGGACCACCACCACAGGTGGTCAGCCGGGTTATTCCGGTTATTCAACAAAGTGGTTCACGATTTTGAACCCCGTATAAAGGAGCAGTAAGATGGCAGAAGGTACAGTGAAGTGGTTTAACGACGCGAAAGGTTTTGGTTTCATCGAACAAGAAGATGGCAGTGATGTTTTTGTTCACCACACAGCAATTCAAGCAGACGGGTTCAAGTCTCTTGAAGAAGGACAACGTGTTTCTTTTGATATCGTTGACGGCCCTAAAGGACTGGCAGCAGATAACGTTCAGAAGCTGTAATCGGTGAGCATCCGATGAGACCTCTTTACTTTTAAGCATATGCTTCATATGTAAAGAAGTCCAGCTTACGAAGCATTTGTCGGGTTCAGTCTGCTTAATGCAGATACTGTAATAAAAAAGGCTGATTCCAATATTTTTGGAATCAGCCTTTTTTTTATTCTGCGCATCCCCCTCTACATCACTTCCTGCCCGCATCCTTCAATAAATCAGCAAAGGTCCCCAGAGACGACTCGGACTTGCCGGTCTTGTCTTTTGAGTACTGCTGAAACTCCTGGCGCAGATCAGGCTCTTTTTGATTGCCAGCCCGCTTACGGGTAATGGTATCCTGCTTCTGTTTTTCAACATTCGGCATGGAAAGAGAAATTCGTTTATTCTCAACATCAATGGCATCAATGCGAACCTCAAGCTCTTGACCATCAGCAACCACCTCACGGGGATGATTGATCCGACGCCCGGCACCAAGGTTTGAGATATGGAGCAGACCGTCTATTCCGGATGTTAAGGAAACAAAGGCACCGAAATCGGTAATACGCACCACAGTACCCATTACGCATTCGCCTTCAGTAAATTTAGTCTCAACCTGATCCCAGGGATCAGGCAGGGTATCTTTTAGACTGAAGGAAAAACGGTCATTATCCCAGTCGAGTTTGAGGATGGCAACCTCCACCCGTTGACCTTCTTCAAGAATCGCACGGATATCATTGATGCGCGTATAGCTGATTTCAGAAATAGGAATAAGGCCTTCAACGCCGCCAATATCGACGAACGCACCGAACTCGCGAATCGAGGTGATCTCGCCTTCAACCACCTGACCAACCTTGAGCTCACCCTTCAATTTCTCCTTGAGTTCCTGTTGCTCCTCTTCCAGGAGGGATCGCCGTGACAGAATGATATTGCGCCCTGACTCCTTGAACTCGATGATCCGAAAATTAAACGTTTGCCCGATCAACGACTCCGCATCGCTGACCCTCCGCAATGCAACCTGCGAGTATGGACAAAAACCGCGCACATTCTCGCCAATGCGAATTTCAAAACCACCCTTAATTTCCTTTTCAATCACGCCCTCAACAGGAATGCCGTTATTGAAGGCATTTTCCATATGGGCACTGGCCGCTGCGCCGCCAATTTTCAGGGTAAAGAG
>JBFFNY010000290.1:0-2666 GCA_041562955.1 Desulfurivibrionaceae bacterium
GCCGGCACGGCGCTGCATGTATGCGGTTGCCGCGCCGATTTTCCCAGCAGGAAGCGGGTGGCGGATAAGGAGAAATGATGACTCAGCAGCAAGACCGGTCTTTTTTTCAACTGTTTGAGACGCTCAGGTCGCAACTTAAAACAATCATCTATGATCAGGACGATGCGGTTGATGAGGTCGTTGATGCCCTGATTCATATCTCCTGCCGGCCGGAAGAGGCACAGCCGCGCGGCATGTTCACCTTTCTGGGTCCGGATTCCGTGGGGAAGACCTTTCTGGCCCGGGCGCTTGCCGAATTCCTCGAAGGGTACGAGAACGTCATCCAGATCGATATGGAACAGTACAGCGATCCTGAAAACATGGTGTCGTTGTTGGGCGTCCAGGGTGTTCAGGAGGGAGTCCCGGAAGGCGACCTGCTGCGGAGTGTCCGTGAACACCCGCGCTCCATCATTGTTTTTGAAGGCATAGAAAAGGCGGACAACCAGCTCCACCTGGCCCTGTTAAGCCTGCTCTCCAGCGGCGATCCTGATTCCGGCCTGAGTTTCAGGGAGACGATGATCATCTTCACCTCCACCCTCGGCAGTGCATTATACAAGAACAGGGAATTCATGGGCCGTTTCAGCCGGAACAGGGTGCAGACCCAGGATCTGGCCGTCAACGTCCTTTCGCGGGAAAAAAAAGTGGTCTTCGACATGATCCAGCCCGCCGTCGCCCCGAAACTGCTGGAGGTCATGGGCCGCAATTTCATCATGCTGTTCAACCCCTTGAGTCTGGAGTCCATGGTGCGGATCGGCTGCACCTCTCTGGATGTGCATGCAAAGCAATTTGTCGAAAAGAGCGGCATTGTCTGTGAGTTCCGGGATGTGGAGCAGCTGATGGCTATGTTCATCCTGTCGCTCGGCTCCCATATCAATACAAAAAAGATCAAGCAGCAGCTCCCTGAGGCGCTTCTCGGCAGGGTCACCAGATATGTGCGGGAAGGGCAGGTCTTTCCCCATAAAGTCGTGTTCAAGGTGTCGAAGCAGGCGTCCGGGTTTATCGAGGGACTGAAGGGGAAAAAAGAGGATCTTCTTCATCTGTATAAGAAAAATGAGACGGTACGTCTGGGGTGGAAGGAGTATATGCGGGGCAGCACCCTGTTTCTGAGTGTTGCCAGAGGAAGTGTGGAACAGGTCTCCGGGGGTGAAAAATTAATCGAGGATATCCGGCCCTGCATCGAATTCTCCGCCATCGGTTTTGATGACATTGCCGGCAACAAGGCCACCAAGAAGACGCTGAAGCAGATCATAACATTGCTCAAGAATCCGGGTCTGGTCACGCGGTTTGATATCGACATGCCCAAGGGCATGCTGATCTACGGGTCTTCAGGCGTCGGTAAAACCATGCTCAGCAAGGCCTTTATCAAGGAAATGGGACTGCCCTATGTGTATGCCTCGCGCACGGATCTCTTTGATCCCGCTTATATCAGCAAGGCGTACAAGGAGGCGCGGGAGTATGCCCCGTCCATTGTTTTCCTCGACGGTATCGACGTCAAAGGGCTCCTGGCCGGAGTCCTGACCACCATGCCGGACGATCAGCTGGTCCTGGAACTGGACAGCGTCAAGACGGATCCCGCCAACCTCGTCTTCACCATTGCCACCGCTCAGAACAGGAAGGAGGTGAGCCCGGTCCTCATTGCTCCGGACCGGATTGACACCTTTGTTGAGGTGCCCGAACTGGACAGGGAGGCGAGGCGGTTCTTTATCGATAAGATTCTCAAGAAACCAAACGACGGCAAAATCAATGTGGAGAGGGTGATCCGCTATATCTCCGGGATGAACGGCTATGATCTGCAGCGTATCGGTAAGGAGGCGTCCCTGTATGCGGTGCGCAACGGCCTGGAATGTCTGACCGAGGAGATTCTGATCGAGCAGATCAATATCATCAAATACGGGTATAAGCTTGAGACGAAACATATGCGCAATCTGGACGAGGAACTCCGGATCACTGCCTATCATGAGGCCGGTCATGCCGTGCTGTCGTTTCTGCTCCTGCCGGATATCAAGATTGAACAGGTGACCATTGCCCCCAGGCTGCAGGCCCTGGGGTTTATCTCCTACACCCTTGAAGATTTCCCCGGCAATATCTCAAGAGATGAGATTTTTCATAACATCTGTATCCTGATGGCCGGCAGGGTCGCCAGTATGAAGCAGTTCGGCGGGAAAGGGCTGAACACCGGGGCGGCCAATGATCTTGAACAGGCAACGCATCAGGCCTATGCCGCCGTATCCAGTCTGGGTATGGACGACAAGATCGGCAATGTCCATACGGACACCCTGTCCCAGAATGTCAGTCATCAGATTTATCTCGCCAAGGTCGAAGATCAGGTGCAGCACTGGCTGAAAGACGCGACCGCCAAGGCCGTGCAGCTGGTTGACGCGCACTGGTCAAAGATCGAAAAACTGGCGTCCGTTCTCATTCAGCAGGAGATTGTTGACGGTGCCGACCTGGCGCGGATCATGAAGGAGTAGGGACAGCAAGCGCGGGCCGGTTCGGGTCCGTGAAACGGAGGGAGGATATGGCAAAAACACTGATCACCATCGGCATGATCCTCCTCGTCCTCGGGATCTGCTGGCCCCTGGTGGAGAAATTGCCTCTGGGCCGTCTGCCGGGGGATTTCGTCTTCA
>JBFFNY010000291.1:0-2658 GCA_041562955.1 Desulfurivibrionaceae bacterium
CCAGGATCAATACCTAATATAAGCTTACCACGAGCTGTCATAACGAACAGCCTTACATAATCTTTTCAAGTAACTCTTCTGGAATATCAAAATTCGAATGCACATCCTGGACATCCTCATTCTCTTCCAACGTGTCAATCAACCGGAGTAAGTTTTTAGCATTCTGTTCTTCAGTTACATCCACGGTGTTTTGCGGGATCATTGATATAGATGCATCAAGCAATGGAATTTCGGCTTTTTCCATAGCTTCTCGAACCGTATCAAAATCATCTGGTTCGGTGATAATCTGAAAACTATCCTCTTCCTCAAGAACATCTTCAGCACCTGCATCCAGAGCAATACCCATCAAGGTTTCTTCATCTGCAGACTCTTTCAGAACAATAATGGAACCTTTCCGGTCAAACATAAAGCCAACACAACCCGACTCGCCCAAGTTACCATTATTCTTGGTAAAGGCATGCCGCACTTCACCAGCTGTGCGATTACGGTTATCCGTCAGACAATCGACAAGGACAGCTGCACCGCCTGGTCCATACCCTTCGTAGCGAATCTCTTCATACATGTCACCATCAAGACCGCCGAGCCCCTTTTTGATAGCTCGACTGATATTATCCTTGGGCATATTCACACTCTTAGCGGCAGCAATGGCAGAACGGAGACGAGGGTTCGCCTCAGCGTCGCCACCACCAAGCTTGGCTGCCATGGTGATTTCCTTGATGTGACGGGTGAATATTTTACCCCGTTTGGCGTCCTGAGCACCTTTCCGGTGCTTGATATTCGCCCATTTAGAATGTCCTGACATGTTATAATCCTCCACTCAATAATTCGATATACATACACTTGTTACTGTGTATTTTTTATAGGTATCGTGCAAAATTCTTTATTTAGAAATCGACGACTCAGTCTCAAACTGTTATTTCATTTCCCGCCCCAAGACAAAAACCTCACGGCTCTCAACACGGGATGATTTCGGCTTTACAACCTTAACAGTTCTAAATACTGCTTTTACTTCAGCAACATAATCAGGAAAATCCTCACCCTGAAACACTTTACAATAAAAAGATCCTCCAGCTGGAAGAACATTTTTGGCAATCTCCAAGGCCCGACGTGACAATTCCAGAGACTTCAAGTGATCTGAAAATTTATGGCCTGTGGTTCTCGGCGCCATATCACTCAAAACAACGTTGAAATGCTCTGCAAGCAAATTCTCAAAGAGTTCATCATCATAAATATCGCCTCGGACCAGTTCCATCTTAGCCGCACCTGCAAAAGAATATTTTTGTGACTTTTGCAAATCTATGCCAATAACCTTACCCTGAACCCCCACCATTTTTGCGGCATAAATAGACCAGCTCCCGGGATGACAACCCAGATCAAGAACGGTATCACCTTTATGGAATATGGAAAACCGTGTATGGGCTTCCTCAAGCTTATACACCGACCGAGCAGGATAATTTTCCTTCTTAGCTTTTAAATAATAGTGATCTTTTACGTTTTTCATTACAACTCGAGAAGAAAAATGGATAAACAACGTTAGGGATTAGATTTAAGAATTGTTGAGAATAGCTTAAAAGTCGAGAGTTTTCAAGGATAAAGCCATCAAGCGGAGGGGGCGAAACAAAGGGACATTTTAGATTTTATTCCAAACCCGTAACCCATCCTCATACACATCAGACTTTGACAAACCAAGGTCTTTCGAAATCTTTTTCACGGCATCTTTCATGCTGTACCCCTGCTCCTTTAACACCGCGAGCAGGGCAGAAGAATCGTCGAGGAGAAGAACATTGGTATCATCACCATCAACCACAACGACAATTTCACCTCGAACCTTGTCCTTTGCGGAGTAAATATCCAAAAGGGTCTGGGGAACACCAAGATGAATCTCTTCATGCATCTTCGTCAATTCACGGCCAATACAAAACTGTCGGTCAGGCAGGAGTTCATTACACACTTCAAGTGTCTGAAGAATTCTTCGCGGCGAATCATAGAAGACAAAGCCGAGTTCTTCCTGGAGAAAGGGACGGAGTGCTTTAATTTTTGCAGATTTTTTTGAGGGCAGAAAGCCGATAAACGAAAACCCTTTTTTACACAGCCCTGAACTACTGACCAAGGCGACAACAGCTGATGGCCCAGGAACAGGGACAACCGTAATACCATTCTGATGACACAGCTCGACCAGAATTTGACCCGGATCAGAAATAGCTGGCGTACCTGCATCTGAGACAAGGCCTATGTCTCGACCATCCAGCAATATCTCAACAAACTGCATGGCCTGCTTTACTTCTTTGTCTTTATAATAACTTTTAACAGGCGTTTGAATACCAAAATGGCGCAGGAGTTTTTGAGTTACCCGGGTATCCTCAGCAGCAATTAATGATACTTCCGAAAGAATACGTACTGCACGATAGGTGATGTCCTCAAGGTTGCCGATAGGAGTAGCAACGACATATAGCGTCCCACTGTTCATAATTATAAGTTAGGAATGGTGACAATAAAATCTGTACCATTTTCAAGAGATTCATAACGAATAGAGCAGCTGAGACTATCACAGATTTGCTTACAAAAATATAAACCAAGACCCGATGAAGAATCCCATCCGGAGACAAAGGGATCAAAGATATGATCACCAACGGCGGCATCAACACCAATGCCATTATC
>JBFFNY010000292.1:0-2647 GCA_041562955.1 Desulfurivibrionaceae bacterium
AAGCAGCCCTGGCCAGGAATTCTCCGGGGTGTGTTCGGTGACCCGGCCCGTTACAAGAAGACGTATTTCAGTAAATATGAAGGGATGTACGATCCTGAAGACGGCGTTCGCCGTGATGAGGATGGGTATTTCTGGATCATGGGTCGTCTGGACGACGTCATTAATGTTTCCGGGCATCGACTGGGAACGGCTGAAATTGAGTCGGCGCTGGTCGGGCATGAGGCCGTGGTTGAAGCGGCGGTAGTTGGTGCGCCTCACCCGATTAAGGGTCAGACCATCTACGCCTATGTCTCGTTGAAGGGTGGGATTGCAGGCACGGATGAATTGGCAAAAGAGCTGCGCATGCATGTCCGTGCTGAGATCGGTCCCATCGCGACCCCTGAATTCATCCAGTTCTCTGACGGCCTGCCAAAGACCCGTTCCGGTAAGATCATGCGTCGTATCCTGCGCAAGATCTCAGCGGATCAGGATGATTTCGGTGATATCTCGACCCTGGCAGATCCCTCTGTCGTCAATGTGCTTGTTGCGGGAGCAAAGGCGCTGAAGAAATAAACACCACGTCGTGCTTGTTGTGGTATCAGAAATCCCTGTGTCGCCTGCGCGATGCGGGGATTTTTTTTTGGTTTTTTTATGGCGGAAAACGTCGTGTAGATTCTGCAGATCATGGTAAAAGAACTCTGGTGTTGCAATACGTCTGGTTCTCCTGTGCAGCAATAATCTTAAAAAATACTGAGTGATGAAGTGGTATGAGCGACTGGCTGATGATAGAGAGAGGAACGGGGCAACAGGTTCCACTGGTGCTTCTTCCCGGTTGGGGGTTCACGGGGGCTGTGCTCAAGGATCATGTCGCTTTTGCCGCTGAGTCCCTGCTTGTGCCCACGGGGTTTACCGCGCCGGATTCAGGGGCAGGGTTATTGGCCTTCCTCAACGATCATGGTCTCAAGCGCGTACGGATTCTGGGCTGGTCCATGGGGGGGAATATCGGGGTTGATTTTGCGCAGCGCCACCCGGACCGGGTCTCTGCGCTGACCCTGGTGGCGGTGCGCCAGCGCTGGCACCAGGAGGATATTGAGCTGACCCGCCAGGGGCTTTTGGATGTTACAGGGCGCGGGATGGAGAAATTCTACCGCAAATGTTTCCTGGGGGCCAAGTCAGATTATCGCCGGTTTGCCAGCCAACTCTTAATGTCCTATACTGAGCATTGTGATGTTGCCTTGCTGGACAAGGGGTTGACCTATCTTTCCGGTCATCGCATGCCTGACTCCTTGTCTCTACCCGTCCACATTGTCCAGGGCCGTAAGGATCTTGTCTGCCCAGTGGCTGAGATGGTGCATTTTTCGTCCACGGCCCAGATCTCGATGCTCGATGGTGTGGGGCATTTTCCCTTTTCCCATGTTGATTTCAGCGTATGAAGGATCGTAAAAAAGAAATACGGAAGCGGTTTGACCGTGCCGCGCCAACCTATGACGGGTATGCGGATGTGCAGCAGGAAACCGCCGTGGAGCTCAGCCGGTTCCTTGCGGGCCAACAGCCAACGACGCTCCTGGAGCTGGGGTGCGGTACCGGTGGTTTTACCCGCATCCTGAACCGGTTGTTTCCCCGCGCGTCTCTCCTCTGTCTGGACTTTTCTGAAGCCATGCTTTGGCAGGCGCAAAAAAATATCGTTTCCCAATCGACCACCTTCCACTGTGTCGATTGTGAGACGTATTTAGCGGCAACCGAAGAGACCTATGACTGCATCTGTTCAAACGCCACCTTTCAGTGGTTTCAGGACCCGCAACGGGTGCTGAAACATATACATCACGCCCTGGCTGATGACGGTCTGTTCATCGCCTCGGTATTCGGCCCGAACTGTCTGGCTGAACTCGGTGCCGGTCTGCGGGAGGTTCTGGGGAGTGAGTATGTGCTGCCTTCGCCCCAGTTCCTGGGGGAAAAAGAGTTGGAGCGCTTATGTCATGACTTTGCTCAGGTGGAGATTCATGAGCGAGTCTATACCCGTTCCTACGGGACGCTCTATGATCTGCTGCGCGCGATAAAGTATACGGGCACCGGTGGGTTTCATACCCTGGTGCCCCGTTTTAATAAGGCAAATTTACAGGCTCTTTCGGACTGGTTCAGGGCCCGGGGGGGATTCAAGGTGCAGTACCAGGTCTTTTTTCTCAAGGGAGTGAGGGGGAAGTAGCCCGCTATAAAGGAAATTAAGGATTGGCTATGTGTTTCGAAGATCTCTCTTCGTTCGCTTATCTGGTGGCATAGGTAACGTGGTAATTTAAAGTTTTTTGTCCAGGTGCTGTTTTTTGTGACAATCTTTCAGGAGCAAGGTGCTACATGGCGGGGAACATCTTTATAACAGGCACGGATACCGATGTTGGTAAAACCGTTATAACCGGTCTTCTGGCCGATTATCTGCGCGGTGAGGGGGTGGAGTGCGGGTATCTCAAGCTGGTGAGTTGTGGTGGCCCCCTGTGTGACGATTGTCGCTATGTGCATGCGCAGGCTGGCGTTCCGGTGCATAATGTCTATCATTTTCCCCTGCCTGCATCCCCCCATCTTGCAGCAGAGCAGCATAACCAGGATATTCAGGTGGGTAGGCTGGATCAGGCCATGGCTCTGATGGCAGGTCAGCATGAGGTGCTGCTTGTCGAGG
>JBFFNY010000293.1:0-2633 GCA_041562955.1 Desulfurivibrionaceae bacterium
TCAAGGAGGCGGCAATAATAGATGACAGAGAAGGGATCAAAACATCCTTCCGGGACAACAATGGGCGCCCGGCCGCGCTTTTCTTTGAGATTATAGTATTGAGCGGTCTGCTCAGCCCCGTTAAAACGGATCTCGATGTCTCTTCTCGATGATCCTTCCCGCTGTTTTTTCCGATAATGGCGAGAGTGGCTCAGATTCGGATCCGTGTACCCCTCTATAACACTGCGGACCTTATAAAAGGTATCAATGAAGGAGTTACTCCGGACGGACATCCGGAAATGACGGCACGGCTGGCCGTCAATGACGGTTCCGGGGAGAACCTCCAGAACAACAGTACCAGCCGGAACAACCCCCCATTTGAGCTGATAGGTGATTTTCTCACCGACCTCAAAGGGGAGCTCCCCCGCCTGAAGGGGCCTGACCGGAATAAACAGGAAGAGGGCGATCAGACACAACACAACCCATACGGACAGAACACATCTCATGCATCACCTAATAGAGGGCCCTGGCCGCACCGACCAAGGCGTCACCGGAATCCTGCAGGGGACCC
Organism: Desulfurivibrionaceae bacterium; assembly: GCA_041562955.1. Taxonomy (GTDB): domain Bacteria; phylum Desulfobacterota; class Desulfobulbia; order Desulfobulbales; family SURF-16; genus JAJRUT01. The sequence continues at coordinate 551 of JBFFNY010000293.1, forward strand.
AGCGGTTTTTTCTTGAGCGAGGTCTCATTGACATTGGGCTTACCGCCCCATAATTTATAGACCACAAAACCCTTATTGAAGACAAAAATGGAATGAAACTGCCAGCCGGTACGGTTTGTTCTACGCTTGAAACCAAAGAGATCCAGCAGGATATTACCGCGCCGTTCTGAATTGAACACCTCCACCGACATCGCATAGGCGAGACAACCATTCTTGGCCTCTATACACTCGCGAATCCCGGAGTCCAGATCCTCCAGCCTTATGCCCTGGTTGGGCATGAAACGTTCCATGATGTCGAGATAGGTCAAAATCTCCACATTGGAAGTGGAAAAGGGATCAAACCCTTGCCGCTTCAGACCCTCCAGGTCGGTTTCGTAGACGGTAACCTGGTCATAGGCGGCTTTTGCCTCTTCAAAGGAGTGCCAGGGCGATTTGACCGTGTCCATGGTTGTGGGCAGCAGGGTGCCGCCGCAGCCGTTCAAGAAAAGAAGCAGCAGGCCCAGAATAATACCGTGGTTCTGTTTTTTCATCGCCCTCCCCCGAAACCTCGCATAAAACAACCCCTCATCCACATTATTCATGATTAGTATATAATAAGTAATCAGGACTTACCGAATATTATATTATGAGATCAACCGAGATGACAAACAGATCCTCATGCGCCCCTGGTAACCGTATTCATGAAGAAGTGCCGATGGAATCCCTTTTTGGCCTTCGGGACTAATCCTCGTTCCGGGCCTTCATCCGCCACATGAAAGAACCGAGACGCCGCGTAAAATGCTTGACGGCAGCACAACTTAAAATATACAGGTTTATCTTTAGCTGTGCTGCACCTGGCAGAACAACATCCTTGGAAATCCTTCAATATGGCAAAAACGATACTTGAGCGGTACGCCTGTACCGCCGACAATAAAATCATTATAGACATTACAGCCGATAGGGTCGAGGACCTCTACAATGATCTGGACAAGCATGCCCCCTATCGGAGAAAAGAACTGGATCAGGACCTGGTTGACTATATTATTGATTCGGCAAGTGAAATCGGCAAAAGACAATTTGTGCTGCAATTTCGGTTCACCACCCTCCCAGAGACCAGGCTGACCGCCCGTGTAAAAATGAGTATCCGTAATTATTTTGAATATCTCATAGCCCTTGAGCACCGTGAGCTCGCGAATATGACACGCTCGTCATTGATCCTCTTCACCATCGGCGTGATCATTCTTTTTCTCTCAGTGGGAATCAATGAAAAATTTTCCGGCCAGGAGACCGCCATCACCAATGTTTTCGCGGAAGGTCTCAATATCGCGGCCTGGGTCTCCCTGTGGAACGCCATGGCTAATTTCATCATTGACTGGGCACCCCGCCACCGACTGATCAAAATGTATGACTGTATCTCCAATGCCGCCATACTCTTTGATAAGACCGCACCAGACCGACATTGATTGTCGCGTTATGTCTTTAGCAAACAACCCGGCCGGTGAAGAGTGATGCCGTGCCGCCCAGGGGAACCTGGACCTCTTCATACTGCCAGGTATAAGGCTGTTCTGACTCCGGCAAGGCCGCAACCATGGCCAGCAACTGCTCTTCCGTATACATCCGTGTCATACTCACCAACCCGTCCCAGAGGAGACAGAGGGGAATCAGGGGGATGAGAAAGGTGAAGATGAATTTTGCCAGGCGCATCTTCGTGCTGAACACACCGTTTCTGGCAAGACTGGTAAAACCATGGATAAACAAGGGCAGGAAGGCCTTAAGACTGCGGGTGAAGGGTTCAGCAATGAAGACTGCAACTTGTTGTTCGCGGGCATCGTGGAGAAAACTGGCCGCCAGTTCACGGTCAAAATGGTGGAAGGCGCTGAGCACCATGCGCATATCATGGGGCGGCGCCACCGATGGGTTGCGGATATCAACCGGATAGTGAATCGGCGTCATCAAATCGGGGTAGCGGTTGCAGGTTGCAGTCATAACCCGAACCATGGGCAGGAGATCTGAGATATACATATGCGGCGGTCTGTGCACGGTCTGGAGAACGGCATCGAGGAAAACAGCCGTGGACTCCCCGGAACCGGCGCCGATTGCCAGA
>JBFFNY010000294.1:0-2609 GCA_041562955.1 Desulfurivibrionaceae bacterium
AGCAGCAGCTCCGCCAGAGCCGCACACTGGTCCAGGGTCGACTCCCGCACCATCTTCTTCACTCCACTGATATCCATGGGCGACATGGAGAGGGAATCCAGACCCATCCCCAGGAGCAGAGGAACAGAGGCCGGATTTCCTGCCATCTCGCCGCATAAATCAACCTCAATCCCCGCCCCATGACCGGCCTGCACAACCAGCTGTATCATCTTCAGGATCCCGGGATCCAGGGGATCATACCCCCCGGCAACCGTACCGTTCACCCGGTCAAGCGCCAGCCCGTACTGAATCAGATCATTGCTGGAGATCGAGAAGAAATCCACCTCAGAGGCCAGATGGGACGCCGCCAGCACCGCTGCCGGAACCTCCAGCACCAAACCGACCTTTACCCCATCGCCAATCCGGACCCCTTCCCGGGTCAGCTCGTCCCTGACCCCGGCCAGAATCGATTTTGCCGATTGTAATTCATCAGCAGAACTCACCATCGGCAGGAGGATACGCACCTGTCCAAAGGCCGAGGCACGGTACAAGGCCCGCAACTGGGTCCTGAAGAGTTCGGGGTGGGCCAGAGAGAACCGTATCCCCTTGAGGCCCAGGGCGGGGTTCGGATCTCTTTCCCGCTCCAAGCCATGGATCTGCGTGGTGCCGCTCAAATCAAGGGTGCGGATGGTCACCGGCAGGGGAGCGATGGAGGAGACAACGTGCTGATAGATGGAGAATAAAAATTCTTCGGAAGGCGCGCCATCCCCGGTGAGATAATAAAACTCCGAACGGAACAGGCCAATTCCGCCTGCACCAGCGACGATGGCCCCGGGAACCGCATCCGCCAGATCCACCGCAGCCAGCACCTCCACCTTCCAGCCGTCCTTTGTTTCCGCGGGAAGATGTCGGTGAACCCGCATCTCCTCCTGTGCGGCCTGGTACTGCAAGGTCCGCTCATTGCACTGTGCAACCACGTCAGGGGATGGATGCATAAACACCTCACCAGTCGTGCCGTCAAGGATGAGGTCGTCACCCGTCCGGATCCGGTCCCCGAAGGGACACGCCATCACTCCCGGAATCCCTGCCCCCTTCGCCACGATTCCCCCAGACGCGGTCAAGCCACCGGCTGCGCTGATAAAACCGCACACCGACTCAAGATCCATGGACAGCACCTCTTCTCCGCTGAAGTCAGACCCGACTAAAATCACCGGTTCAGCAGCAGGGGTATCCGACCCGAAACTCGGATCAGACGGGACATCCGTCAGGACAACGGCTCGCCCGCAACAAATCCCGGGGGAAACACCCACACCCCTTATGCTGCCGCCTTCCTGTTGAGCCATTATGCCATCGTCTTTCATCTTCACAACGCAGCCTACTTCACAACCCGTAAACCATATTTATTGTTCTTCGCAAGGGGTGGAGGTTGAGGAGCCAGGTGCGGCTTGCCCCCGAGATCCACCGCTGCGATAAACCGTTTCTCACCGCCCATGGTAAAGATATCTTCCCCTGTAAATTGCGGCGTGCGCAGGGTGAGGATGGTTTTCTGGGGAGGCATGGAGAGCAGGGTTAACGAGACATGCCACCACTCATCCTTCTTATGCTCATCACGCTCAATATCCGTGACAATCCCGTAAATAAGGGACTGAGGCTCTTCAATAACCATAATGATGACATCACCGATATCGGTGGTGGGTTTCAAGGTCACAATCTTCTTTAACTCTTCAACAAGGGCTTCCATTCCACTCTCCAGCCGTTAAGGATATACACACAGGGACAACAGGGACTGCAACTTGCCAGAAAAAGATTTTTTTTCCAACACATAACCTCTCCCTTCCCCCTCCTTTTCCCCAGAAAAGGGGGTTCTCCAGGATGGGCACCGAAAACAACAGGGATACGGCAGGAGTTCAAACCGGAGATGGAGCGGTCAACGGAATCACTTCGCTGAACAGACCGAAAGGCGGTTTTTTTTACGGCAGAATATAGGGTAAAACAGCTGCACCCCAGGCGGCACCCCCATGAACCACAGACATCAGGGCCCATCCAGGACCTTGCGGAGCAATCCTGCAATCGCCCCTTTCGTGAGGGGTTTCAATACAAATTCCTTTATGCCGAGCATTTTTGCCGAATCCTCGTTGATCAGATTACTGTATCCCGTACAGAGAATAATGGCCAGACCCGGTCTGATCTGCAACATCATCCGGGCAAGTTCGGAACCCGTCAGCCCCGGCATCGTCTGATCGGTGATGACAACGTCAAAGTCATCCGGCGTATTGCGAAAAGTGGCCAGGGCCTCAAAACTATTGGTGCAGACCGTCACATGGTAGCCCAGCCGTTCAAGCATCTCCTTGCCCATCTCCGCGAGGAGCTCCTCATCATCAATGAACAATATCCGTTCTATTCCCATGGGCACCGCTTCGGGTTCTGGCATGACCGCGACTGCATCTTCTGCAAGAACAGGCAGATAGACAGCAAAGGTTGTCCCCTTACCCAATTGACTTGCAACCGTAATCGTACCGCCGTAATCTGAGATAATGCCATGAATAATGGCCAGACCCATACCCGTTCCCTTGCCAATCCCCTTGGTGGTGAAATAGGGATCAAAGATTCGGTCTATGACATCCGGGCCG
>JBFFNY010000295.1:0-2598 GCA_041562955.1 Desulfurivibrionaceae bacterium
AAGCCCAGGAATCTTATCCGCAAAAAACTCCACGATGAACATGAGTCCTGCAGCCCCGATCACCAGGGGATTCGCCAGAACTTCAAGCCCCGGAGGCAAATCCATGGAACCGGTGACGTTAAGGAGGCCAAGGGTGAGGACCGCCGCGTATAAATTCACACCGCTGGCCCAACCGAGCCCCATACTCAGGGCTATAATGCTTACAATCTGATTATACTCGTCCATTTAGTGCCTTAACCCAAAGAGGTACGCAAACAACACGAAACTTAATATGCTATGAGCAAATTGTGATTCCTATTAAGGCACTTATCCATGCCTTAATTCCTGTCTAGCCGGATTATTTCCCGAATAATTCATCCAGAACCGACTTAACCGCCTTACCTACGGCCTTCTCTTCCTCGGACCCACCTTCCAAGAGGGTATCAATAGCCTTATCCGCCGCCTGCTTTCCCGTTTTGCCCAAGTCAAGACTCACCTTCGGCTTATTGACGTTGCCATTTAAACGAAGATGGACAATCGTCCGGCCGTTCTGCTTTTCCATATACTGGGCCGCTTCGAGGCGACGATCCAACTGCTGACTTAAGCGGGGCGACAGAGACAGCATGACCGGAACATTCAAGGATCCATTCAAGCCGATAGTCCCTGCAGCATTGCCCTTCAACCAGGCACTATCAGTGGAACTATTAAAACGGACCTTACCTTTTTCAACTTCAAAACGACCGTCCATTTTCTTGATGGGCAAATCTTTTAACTCCTGCATGTTCAACACCGCTGCCAGCCCGCGCGTGATATCCGCGCCGCTGATCATGCCATCCTGCAGCACATATTCACCTGTGGCCGTCAGTCGTCTCTTCATCACTTCCGGATCAGTTCCACGCCCCTGAAACGAAACCGCTCCATTCACCCCGCCGGTCATAACCGCCGGAGAATGGGAAATAAATGTTTTTTGAATTGCGCCAAGCTGAAACTCATGGGCTGCAAGCTTGCCCTTATACGAGGGCTCACCTTGCAGATCGGCAGTACATTCACCGCGAACTTCCCCCCCCAGGGTCCGACCCTTGAGATCGACAAGGGACAGCTGTGCTTTTTCCAAACCAAACTGGAATTTCAAGTCATCAACAACAACCCCTTTAACCTTGACCCTACTGAGCAACACCTCGCCATGAACATTCAATTCAGGTGGAACACCCCCAGCCCCAGCCGTTTCAGGTTTTGCCGCGGCAGCAGCTTTCCCACCTGAACCTTCCGGAGTCTGAGTTAAATTCGCAAGAGACTGCTGAAGGCGGTCCACATCCAGCTCTTCGCTGTACAGATTGAAGATGAGCGGTGGATACCCTGATTTATAATTTTCGACACTGCCGGTAACCTGCAGCTTCTGCTTATCAAGCACCAGATCGGCGGTGTAATCACATCTTGTCTCATCAAAACTGACACGCCCCTCATTATGTAACTCAACCCCCTTATATAAGGTGTCAACAATAAAACGAATCTCGCCGTTATAGTAATAATCAGTGAGCGTATGCCCGACCCCAAGATGGATCTCAGAATTGGTGATGACCTTTGTCTCAGGCAAAACCCCAAGGTCGTCACGGACCGAGACCATGCCGTTTTCAATGACAAAATTCTCCACATCAACACGAAAGGGTAAGGGCGGCTGATCCGCAGATGCAACAGACGGTGATGGCGCGCCCTTGCCTGCAGACTTCTTCTTTGCCAGAAACACAAGGGATTGGAAATTAAAGACCCCGTCCTTATCACGCAAGACATGAATCGACGGATCAACAAAACGAACTTCACTGATGACAAATTTACCCTGAAGAAGCGGAAGCAGATTATAATACACAACAAAACGGCTGGAGGAGATAAAGTCATCCGTGCCATTGGCTTCCTTAATGACAAAATCATACACCTGCACGCCTGAAAACAGCGAGACATTGACCTGGCCAATTTCCACCGTCCGGCCCAGGGCCTTTTCAACCGGAGGAATGATCATGGTCCGCAAACGGCCGTCCGAGAGATACGCCTTCAATGCAAAACTTGCCCCCACCAGCAGGACACAGAACAAGGCGCATAACACCATGCCAATATTAAATAATTTCTTCATGGAACCCTCAACAGATGGAATAGATACCTAAGCGCAACACCGACAGCCAACCTGACACATAGTTAATACTAGCGTAATCAATTTATGATGCAACCTTCTTTTTACACCCCGGTACTCTCGGCTTCCCATAACGATCAGACTTCTGGAGATGATTCAGAAAAAACCACCTCGGCTCGGGGTTCACTTCCGCCCTGTCCGTCTCATCTCTACCGTTCCCCCAACGAGGGGTGCGGCAACACGGATTACCTGGGGGCTACAACAACGACTCAATATCCCTGGCGAACACCTCAAAAGACCGGGGGCCGTAATATTTTTTCACAATCGTCCCCTGCCGGTCAATCAGAAAGCTCACGGGAAGCCCTGAACCCGCCCTGAAGGCCCGGCTCACCGTGGAATCACCCATGAGCATCGGGTAAACTGCACCCGCCTTTTCCATGAATTTTTTCACATTTCCAGCCGATTGATCCATGGACAGCCCGACCACGCTGAACCCT
>JBFFNY010000296.1:0-2590 GCA_041562955.1 Desulfurivibrionaceae bacterium
CAAGGTCCTGTACGCTATTCTGGTCGCTATAACCGCAAATGAGGGGTTGCGTTTTAATCGCGCCTTTTTAGCGCTTTTTGACGAGAATAACGTATTGACCGGCCGTTTAGCCATCGGCCCCTCCTGCAGGGAAGAGGCCGCCAATATCTGGGCGGAATTACAGAAAACCGATTTGAGCTTTCTGGATATGGTTGAGTCCATGCACGGCTGCATTGACCGGGATACGACGGTGCGAGGTATTGTTGAACGATTGTCTGTCCCCGAGCACGATGCGGATCATATCCTGGTGCGGTCGGCGCTGGAGCATAAGAGTTATCTGGTGCAGGACGGCCGTTGTGAAGTGGGTGTCCCACTGGACCTGGTGACACTCCTGGATGAGAGAAATTTTGTAGTGGTGCCGCTCTTCTCTTCAAGTCGTCCTTTGGGGGTTATTATTGCCGATAATTATGTCATGCATAATCCCATTTTCCCCGCTGATGTCATCATGTTGGAGCTTTTTGCCAGTCAGGTGAGCTTGGCCATTGAGCATAGCCAGCTGCACCTTGATATGAAGTCCAAGATTGCTGAACTGGAAGAGGTCACCCATGAGCTGGATCACAATAAGGATCTCCTTGTTGAGGCTGAGCGGTTTGCTGCCTTGGGTCAGATGGCGGCGCAGATGGTGCACATCCTGCGCAATCCGATCACCTCTATTGGCGGCGTGTGCCGGATTTTGTCGAAGAAGATTGATAACGAAGAATGGGGGCGTTATCTCGATGTGATGATCAAGGAAACCGGGCGGCTTGAAGGAACACTCAGTGATTTGTTTGATTTTGTCAGCCGGACTGAGCCTGAGAAAAAGGTGGAGCCCCTGTATCCTGTCCTGCAGAAGACGCTTATGTTGGTGCAGCCCACCATGCTGAAGCAGGATGTGGAGTGGGAACTTGATCTGGATGGGGCGGACCCTGAAGTGGATATGGATGTTCGCCAGGTGCGGCAGATGTTTTTACATATTGTCCGTAACGGGTTGGAGTCCATGGAGGAACATGGCGGATTCCTTAAGGTGTCCGGCCGGGTTCAGGGAGACCGGGTGTCGGTCACCATCAAAGATACGGGGGTCGGCATGGCGGAAGTCAATCTGGCCCGGGCCAAAGATCCTTTTTTCACCACCAAAACCTATGGCAGCGGTATGGGTCTGACCATGGTGGAGCGTATTGTTCAGAGTCATGGTGGAGAGTTTCGCTTGAACCGTCATGACCAGGGTATGGAGGCGGTGGTGACGCTGCCTCTGGCAACCCGGTGAGTGCTCCTCCGTACAGTGCGGAAAGGCACTGGCGTACGGGAACGACGGAGCGTTTGCCGGTTCAATGATTCCTGGCCTTTATTTTCCTGCTCCTCTCCCTGTGGTGAGGTCTCTTTTTCTCGCCTTCTTTTGTTAATGAAAATATCATTTCTTTCGATAGATTAGAGTGTAACGCATGGGATGCGTTGCACCTGATTCTCTGTTGCTTGTGGCTCATCTTTTACAGGGGCATGTTAGAATGAAAGTTACCGATGCCTTAACTTTATTTTATAGAAGTAACCCTTCAGATCCTGCTCCTCCGGAATCAGGTGTGAAGCCGGTGCCTTTGATTGATAAAATGTCGCTGCACCCGGGGCAGCTTTTCCGTGGAGAGGTGCTCGGTACAGACGGCAAAGGGCATCTGCTGTTGCAGATCGGCGGAGAAATCATAGCCACCCGCACCCTTGTTTCCATGGAAGCTGGACAACAGGCCTGGGTGGAGGTGAAGGCTGTTGGTGATTCCCCCATTTTTGCCCTGGCTCAGGCCAAGGGCGCGGTCCATGAATTATTAATCAATATTATGGACGTGCGTTCCGCCGTGCTCGCACAGGGGCAAGGGGAGACCGTTGTGTCCCCTGATTTTCAAGTTGCCCCTCAGGGCTCTTCTTCGATATCCTTTGTGCCGAAGCTCCCACCTCTTCTCTCGGATGGCACTCTGCCCCGGGAAACCCTCCAGCTCCTCAAGGGTTTAGTCGCTCTCCCCCAGGCGGAAATCCCCCCCCTTTCAGAAGCGAAGATGCAGCAGCTGGCCCCTTTTCTCGTCCCTGAAACAGGGGCAGTGGATCTGGGACGCGTGGTCCATGTTTTACAGCAGACGGGCAGGATCCCGCCTGTCCTGAGTGCGTTCCCGTCAATGCGACCCCTTTTTATTTTCAGCTCAGCACCGGACCTGGGCGCGGCTCAGCCAAACCAGGGGACGAGTCCTTCGGTCCCTCCTCCATCCTCCCTTACAAACCCTGAGCCTCGTCTTCCCATGGATGGCGCGATGCCGGTCGCATCTGCTGCGGTCTCCGGAGAGGAACCGGAGTCTCCTGTGCCTTTTGTTACCCGTGACGGGCGGGTGGTTGGCCATGCCGTACAACTGGTCCGGGGGCTGGTGGAATCAGTTTTCCTGGCTCAGTCTGACAAGGTTCACACCTATACTGAGCTCGGGAAAGGGTTCAGCGATCTGGTGCAATTGGTGCTCAAGGCGGGCAACATTCCCGAATCCATCCGTGGTCTTGAACCGATGCAACGATTGCTTCAGGCCGGCTACACCCCTGCCCCTAA
>JBFFNY010000297.1:0-2578 GCA_041562955.1 Desulfurivibrionaceae bacterium
GTCATGACATCCCGGCTGGTCAGCTGAATATCCTTAGCCTCCTCGAACATTGTATATTCAACACCGCGAGGGACTTCCGGCGGACTCCCTTCAGCGCCGACAAGATAGCCTGTCCACCCGGCATCCTGTGCCAGACCTGTAACAATTTCCTCCAAGGTCCCTTGCACCACGCCATGTGTAATATTGTTTTCCTGCAGCAACATCCTTATCTCCGCCGCTGTTACGGGGTCGCGCCAGGAAGGGGTTGGAACGACCTCAAGAAACGCCACATCCATACCATCAGGAGAGACCTCCAACCGTACCGATCCCCACGGTGCAGTCAAGACGGACTCGCCCGTGAGGAAAAGAGACATCTCTTCAAGATTATTTTCAGTGGGAGTTTCGACCATGGGCAATTAATCCAAGAGATCCAGCAAGACATCATCGATCGTCTTGCTCCAACTAGACTTATCACTGGATATATTATGGTCACAGACCGCTATGGCAGCATGAATGGCAAAGTTATAGATGGTCTGACAATTTTCAAGAAAATCCACTTCACCGCATGACGTTTCTCCTGACCCTTCTCCCCAGCCAACCTCAATCACCCCGAGTACCATATCACCTTTACAAATAGGTATTGCCACCGAAGCCTGCGCCCCTTGACCGTCTTCAGCCGCTTGCATCTGCCCGGAGGAAAAGGCATCCTGAACCAATTTTGATGCCGAGGATGAAACCGCATCGCGACTCTCCTCAGGGAAGACACAGCTCGGCTGCAACACCCCATCTTCATCGGCAATATGCATGATCCCGTAACGTATGGACAGCACATCATTGAGCACTTCAAGAATAGTCTGCAGGGTGTCCTCCAGGGTATGGATGGTCAGGAGATGACGGAGAACACGGTCACGCCCCTCGAGTTCACGAACAGTTCGTTTGAGTGTACAGGTCAGTTGCACATTTTCATCAAAGGCGTGTTGCAGTTTACGCGTATGCGACTCCACCCTCTTTTCCAGATACAGGGTCAGGTCTTCAAGTTCTGCCTTTGATGCGACAACTTTTTTAGCCACCTGAATACTCTGCTGGCGATTCAAATAATGAGAGACACCATCAATAACACCTCGTTTCAGCTCCTCATCCGCCACATCCTTTGCATAAAAGCGAAACAAGCCGCTTTTATTGACCGCCTGCACGACAAGGGATTGATCGCATTGACCGGCCGCCATGATAAATTGGCAATGGGGCTGGTGTCCCTTGAGTTGAAGCAAGAACTGCGGACCGGTCATTTCAGACATATCCTGCCCGACAACAGCGACAACCGGCTCGAGTCCATCCTGCAACAGGACAAGGGCCTGGGCTGGAGACGCTGCAAAATGTAATGTGTAGGGGGAATCACTAAAAAGATTTTCACATCGATCCAGAAAGAGCGGATCATCATCAACAAAGAGAAGAGCATGCGGCATACCAAATAACCTCTAAGGGAGCGTTTCACATGGGGATAACTGAACAAACAACTCTCTATATCTTCGTTATTTTTTGCATCTTGGTCAACAGATGATTCAGAATTATACCGTAACCGCTTGCGCTATGGCAGGGTCAGTGCCGCCTTCATGAATTCCCGGTTCAATCTGGCGATATTGCGAATGGACAACCCCTTGGGACAGGACGCCTCACATTCCCGCTCATTCGTGCAATTCCCAAACCCCTGTTCATCCATGGCTTTCACCATATTCAGGGCACGCTCCCTGCGTTCAGGATGACCCTGGGGCAGCAGGGCCAGTTGGGAGACCTTGCCGCTCACAAAGAGCATGGCCGCCGCATTGGGGCAGGCGGCAACACAAGCGCCGCAGCCGATACACGCGGCCGCATCCATGGCCTCTTCCGCATTCATCTGGGAAACAGGCAGACTATTGGCGTCCGGCGCGCCGCCGGTATTCACCGAGACATAACCGCCGGCCTGAATAATCGTATCAAAGGCTGAACGGTCCACCACAAGGTCCCGGACCAGTTTAAACGCCTTGGCCCGAAAGGGTTCGACAACCAGCGTATCACCCGTTTTAAAATGACGCATATGCAATTGGCATAAGGTCGTCTGCTGCTCCGGGCCATGGGGCTGGCCGTTCACCACCGCGCCGCACATGCCGCAAATCCCTTCCCGGCAATCGTGGTCAAAGGCGACCGGATCATCCCCTGTGCGGAGCAACTGTTCATTCAACACATCAAGCATTTCCAGAAACGACATGTCCGTGGATATATCCCGCAACGTATAGGTCTGCAGCTGCCCCTTGGAATAACTGTTTTTCTGACGCCATATTTTCAGGGTGAGATGAATGGATTTGGCTGAACTCATAATGTAAGGACCTCTTATTTTCACAGCACTTGGGTTCACAGCAAACCCGTCTGGCAGCAAAGGGGTTCCCCCCTATTTATAACTTCGACTTGCAGGCTTCACCTCGGCAAAGGCCAAGGGTTCCTTATGGAGGACGGGTGATGTCCCGGGACGATATTGCCAGGCTGAGACATAGGAATAGTCCGCATCGTTGCGCAAGGCTTCATGGTCTTCGGTCTGGCTTTCCTCACGCAGATGGCAACCGCACGA
>JBFFNY010000298.1:0-2559 GCA_041562955.1 Desulfurivibrionaceae bacterium
CAGCTGGTGGATATGATTTCCGACATGCACCAGTATTTTCATAAGAAAAAGGTGGCGCTGGCCGGTGATCCGGATCAGCTCATCGCCATGACTGAATTTCTGGTGGCCATTGGTATGTGTCCGGTCCACATTGTCACGGGTACCCCGGGTAAGAAGTTTGAAAAACGTATCCGCGAGATTACCAAGGATGTGGGGTACGAGGTCAATGTGAAGGCCAAGGGTGATCTCTTTCTCCTGCATCAGTGGATGAAGAATGAGCCGGTTGACCTCCTCATGTGCAACACCTACGGCAAGTATATTGCCCGGGATGAGGATGTGCCGTTCCTGCGCTGGGGTTTCCCGATTCTTGACCGTCAGGGCCATCAGTATTTCCCCACCGTGGGGTATAAGGGCGGGTTGCGGCTCCTTGAGAAGATTCTTGGTCTCCTCCTGGATCGGAAGGACCGTGATGATCCTGAAACCGTCTTCGAGCTGGTGCTGTAACGGTTGAGGTTGTTCGTCTGAGGTGTTTAGGGATACGGGTACTGTATCCTTAAACACCTTTTTGTCCATGATCGTGTCGTGTCTGAATCCTGAACCCGCAAAGCGGGTGTCTTGTCTCGTTTTGTTCTCGAAGTCTCGTTTATATCCCGTGGTTCAAAAAAAACAATTGGTGTGCGCTATGACTACCCATTCCCCCCATCGCCAGGATATCGCCCTGGTTCTCCCCATCGGTCCAAATGGAACCCATCGACTGCGCTCAGGACCGGAGGGAACCCTGCCGCCCGCCCTGGTCCCGGCCGAGGCCGTCAACTGGCTTACGGAGTTGCGGCGTGGCGGGAAAAATATAACCAGTATTGACCTCTGTGGTCCGGGGGACGTGCTGGCCTCCTGGGATGGGACCAGAGCCTGTCTTGAGCTGCTGCAGGGCAAGGTGGAAGAGGCGGTACTGATGGTCACCACCCTCGGGTTGGGAGGGGCGGAACGGGTTCCGGATCTGGCCCGGCTCGGTGTCGGACAAATCAATCTCCTGGTGCATACCGTGCAGGCTGCAACGGCGGCCAAACTGTTTGACTGGATCCGTCCGGGCAAAAGGACCATGGTCCTGAGCCAGGGGTGTGAGGTGCTGCTTGGAGAACAGGCCGAGTTCTGTAAGGCCTGTGTCGCGGCTGGGCTGAAGGTGAATATCCGGACGATTCTCGTCCAGGGTGTGAATGATGGTGAGGTCGCGGATATCGCCAGGACCATGGCGGACCTCGGTGCGACGTCCATGGAGATTGGCGGTGAAAACATGGAGCTGCTGCCCCTGGTGAAAGAGGCGGAGGCATTTCTGCCCACCTCCCTGTATGAACCGGAACCGCCCCTGCCCCCTCCGGGCATGCCGCAGCCCTGCGCCGCGACAGCAAATCTGCCAAAGCCGACCAGGGAGCGGGGTCACGTGGCCGTGGCCAGCGGTTCCGGCATGGAGGTGGATATGCATCTCGGTCAGGCCGACCAGCTTCTCATCTACGGGCAAAGGGAGGACGGCCTCACCTGTCTCCTGGAAACCAGACGCACGCCCCCGGCCGGCGCCCCTGACCGGTGGCAGGCATTGGCAAAGGTCTTACCCGACTGTTTCTGCCTCCTCGCCTCCCATGCCGGTGAAGTGCCGCGGGGTGAGCTGGCTCAGGCGGGCATCAAGGTGCTCCTCACCACCGATGAGATCGAAGGGCTGGTGGATACGCTATACGGCGGCGGCAAGAAGAAAAAATGCAAAAAAGGGTAGCAGCACATCTGCGCGCGTCCAGGGTGGCAGACAGAGGACTACTCTTGTCTGCCACCCTGGACACCCACATCTGCACTGCTGCTACCCTTTTTTGAGTCCGAACGTTGAAAGGGTAGTTACGCCACCGGGAGAGGGGGAACCCCTTAATAATGGGGTGGCTTTTCATGGATCAGATTATTGATCCCCTGTGGAGACTTCTCCTCCGTATCAGGCCCTTTTTCCAGAGAGGTATACAGATGCCCCAGTTCATCAAGCTTTTGCTGCTGTTTGTAGATGATATCACTCAGGGTCTTGATGGTCTGTTCCTGAAAGGCCAGCCGTGTTTCAATTTCAATGAGACGTTCTTCATCCATGGGTCATTTTCCTTATCTTTAAACCTGTAGGTAATTCTTCCAAGTTCGTTGCGTTTAATTGAGTTAATTATGGTCGCGTTTCAGCTAAGCCATGGAGCTAAAGGATCCATACCCTGCTTCTTGACCATGGAAGAAATACCACGAATTTACGTGGGAGGCCATGGCATATTCAACGATATATCATACAGGGGGCATTGCGATGAAAATGTTCTGTGCACTCCACCCGTTCCTCCTCTGCTCCTGTCTTAACTCCGATGTGTGGGGGGACAGGCGATATTATGTTTGGCTGGGAGTTTGATATCCCGAGCCAATCATGCTGTGGTCTGAACAGTCCTGTTCTGCCCTGTACACCCCTGACGGTACGTTCAACAAAAAGGGGTGTCCCCCTTCCTTTTTGTCATCTTTGCTACATTTTCCGTTGCGCCCTTCTGATCCCATATCTAGGTGTCCTTTTTGTATCTA
>JBFFNY010000299.1:0-2558 GCA_041562955.1 Desulfurivibrionaceae bacterium
CAGCCGATTAAAACCAGTCTGCTGGTTATCCTCCTTATCGTTACCCTGCTGATTATTTTCTCGGCGATCTGGTTTGGTTTCTACATGGCAGGAGGGTTGACAGACCCGATTGGTAAGCTTGCTAAAGCCACGGAACGGGTCGCGGGTGGTGAGCTGGACTTTGTCATTGACCTTGACTCCGGCGATGAAATGGGAACCCTTGTGGCGTCGTTTAATAAAATGACCCGTGATCTCCATGCTGGCCAGCGTAGTCTTGAACAGTTCAACTTTGAACTGGAAAATCGCCGGCGCTACACCGAAACCATCCTCCAAAATGTTCCTGCCGGTGTTATTTCCCTGGATGGTCTGGGGCGCATTACCTCGGTGAATACCTTTGCCGAGAATCTTCTCGGGATTGATGCTGAAGGGTTTCTGGGCCATGACTATCAAGATGTCCTTGCCCCTCAGCATAGTTTGATCCTCGATCAATTCTTTGAGCAGCTGGAAGAATCAAAAAAAACATCCCTTGAGCGGTCGCTCCAGCTCTCCATGGGGGATGAGACCTTTTCTCTGCGGGTCAATCTGACCAAGATCTTTGACGAGAATGGCGAATATCTTGGTGTTATTCTCGTGTTTGATAATCTCACGGAACTTGAAAAGGCACAACGTATGGCCGCTTGGCGTGAGGTGGCCCGGCGCATTGCCCATGAGGTCAAGAACCCGCTGACGCCAATCAGTCTTTCGGCTCAACGGCTGCGGCGGAGATATCTGGATAAGCTTGGTGATGATGCTGAGGTGTTCGATCTCTGCACCAAGACCATTGTCTCACAGGCTGATGCCTTGAAGCATCTGGTGAGTGAATTCTCCAATTTTGCACGGATGCCTGCTGTTGTGAAGAAACAGGCGGATTTAGTGGAAATGGTCAGTGAGACCATGGTGATGTATAAGGAAGGGCATCCTGCCATTGCCTTTGAGCTGGTGGTGAAGGAGCCTATCCCGCAATTTTCTTTTGATAAAACTCAGATGAACCGGGTCCTCATCAATCTCCTGGATAACGCGGTTGCCGTGGTGCCGGATCAGGGCGGTGCGATTACGATTACGGTTGAGTTGCGTGACAACCGGGTGTTTATGAAGGTGGCGGATAATGGTCCCGGGGTGAAGGATAAGGATAAACTGCATCTGTTTGAACCCTATTATACGACCAAGAAAACTGGGACGGGTTTGGGCCTTTCCATTGTCTCCACTATTGTCGGTGACCATGGCGGGTATATTCGGGTGAAGGATAATAAGCCGCAAGGGGCGCGTTTTGTGGTGGAGCTGCCTTTTACACTGTAGAAAATTAGGGTACATTAAAGATGGTTCTTTGCATGTACTTTCGATCTTCTCTTTGAATTCAAAATGGTGTTCAGGTCCTGTGGAAAAAAATGTCTAAGAAAGTTTTAATTGTTGACGATGAAGAGCTTATCCGTGAATCCGTGGCTGGGATTCTTATGGATGAGGGGTTTGATCCTATCTCTGTGGGCAGCGGTCTTGAAGCCTTCCCTGTACTGGAGGCGGAGGAAATTGATCTGGTGCTGCTTGATATCTGGATGCCTGAGATGGATGGGATGGAGGTGCTCGAAAAGATTAAAGAACTGTATCCCTCGTTACCGGTGATCATGATTTCAGGTCATGGCAACATCGAGACCGCAGTACAGGCCACCAAGATGGGCGCCTTTGATTTTATCGAAAAGCCGCCGTCCTATGATAAAATCGTCCTTTCAGCCACCAATGCGGTCAAGCTTTCCAAGCTGGCCCGGGAAAATAAACTTCTGCGGGAAATTCACTCCGGGCCAACAGAGCTGTCAGGCCATTCTCCGGCTATTTCAATGATTAAACAGCAGCTGGCCATGGTGGCACCGACCCCTTCATGGGTGCTCATTCGCGGTGAACATGGCACTGGAAAGGAACTTGCGGCCCAATTTATCCATCGTCATTCAGATTCCGCGGCAAAGCCGATGATTGAAGTCAACTGTGCCGCTATTCCGAATGAGCTTATTGAAAGTGAGTTGTTTGGCCATGAAAAGGGGGCCTTCACCGGGGCAACGTCCGCTAAGCGCGGGAAGTTTGATCTTGCTGACGGCTCAATTTTGTTTCTGGATGAAATTGGCGATATGAGCCTGTCTGCCCAGGCTAAGGTCTTACGTATCCTGCAGGAACAGAAATTTGAACGGGTTGGCGGGTCAAAGACCATTACAGTTAATGTGCGGGTGATTGCCGCGACGAATAAAAACCTTGAAGAGGAGATTGACCGGGGTAATTTCCGTGCAGATCTGTTCTACCGTCTCAATGTTTTTCCCATTACCTTGCCCCCCTTACGTGAACGGCTTGATGATATCCCTTTTCTTATCGAGGATATGATGGCTGAATTTGTAAAAAAAGGATTCAAGGCGAAAGATTTTCTGCCTGGGGCGATTCAGGTCATGCAGCGTCATAATTGGCCTGGTAATGTCCGGGAGTTGCGAAATTTTATTGAACGGGTTTTGATCATGTGTCCCGAGGATACCGTGGGCGGAGAGTTGATTGGCCAGCTTCTCGGA
>JBFFNY010000300.1:0-2521 GCA_041562955.1 Desulfurivibrionaceae bacterium
CTCTTCCTGAATGGGGGTTGGATTCTCATAACCACATCTACGTATGTTTTCCATGACCTGTGGTGCTAATTTAAACGGCTCAAAACTCATTACAACTCCTTGTTTACTCAACTTTATCGATGTGAAAAAGTGATAGTGATAACCGGGGCGTCATAACACGCCGCGTCATTTAATTGTTGTCAGCACCTGCGAATCAAGATTCCGCCTATTTCAGGACAAAACACATGAAAATTGTTTTGCAATAAAACAGTTGGACCTTGTACTCAGGCACGTATCAAACATTTCTGGGTTAGGGGGGATACCGGCGAATAAAGGGAAAGAACCGCCATGGTCAGCCGGACATGCACTTGCGACATGTACACCATAGAAGGGATAGAAGAGATGCATTATACTGTGAAACTTTCAATCTTACAAGTATTTACATCTGAGGCTTATCTCACGGAACCGAAGACCTGACGCAAAAGATCCGTTGACCGGGCAGCAGGATCATCCCGAATCAGCTTTTCCTGCTCGGCGATCTTCACAAAAAGTCCATCCACTGCTTTACCTGTGACATAGCCATTCAGATCACTGGCCTGCCCCAGATATTGATTCAACAGCCCCAGAGAATCATGTTCCTGCACCACACCAACCAGCGCATGATAATAATGGCTCACCTGGACCTTATCCATGGCCTGCTTGACATAAGGGCTGACGCGTTGCCTCAGCATGTCGGCGGAATGGGTTTTAAAATAGCTTGTGGCCGCATCATCCTGCCCCTTGAGGATGGCCTGGGCATCAGCCAGCGACATCTGGCTCAACGTATCCGCAAAGATATCAACGACCTCAGGCACCGCCTCTTCAGCCGCCCGATTCATACTGGCCACCAACTGCTCGCCCAGCTGCTTTTGCCCTATACTTTCAAGCAATCGCTCAACCTTTTGCAACCGTTCCGGGAGAGGAATTCGCACCTCCTGATCCCCTGAGAATCCATCCGGGCGGCCAAGCTGCTGAATGGCCGTGGTCACCCCGAGCTGCAAGGCCTCTTTCAACCCCTGAGCAATCTTCACGGTGGACAGAGACGTTTCCCCTGGTGGTTCTTCAGCTCCAGTCATGTCCTGGAGAAGCGTGTCACCCTTTTTCAGTAAATCTGACCAGCCAGCCTTGCTCTCTTGAGGTGCCCCACCGATGGTCAGCGAGATGAACAGAAGGATAAGGCAACCGACCAGCGGCGCGGGCAACCTGTCCGTTTGTTTTCTACGTTTCATTTTTTATGACGCCTCGTCAGAATTAACCCATGCCGGACCAGAATGATGTCGAGAACGGCAGGGTGGAATCAATTGAAAATGTATTACATCTCTGAAAAACTATTCGCCGTTTCCACCGCCACATCAAAACAGGCAGGCAGGTCGGCAAGGGAGATCGGCAGTAAATCCGCCGCCCGCTGTGAATAACTCCACGCCCCGCGCTCATAAGCCTTGGCCAGGAGCAAGGTATACCCGAGCCGATCCTTCGGCTTTTCAAGCAGACATTCCTGTAAATCGGCACCGAGATTCAGCTCAGGCAAAACTTCTGCCAGGGGTTTATCAAGCAGAACATCAAGCAGAGAGAGAAGCCCGACCATGAAACATTTCTTACTGAAATCATCGTGCCGACTGACCCTCTTGCCCACTTCCTCACAAAAAACAGCTCGCTGAATGGACAAACGGAGCACTTCCAGCGGCTTATCCTCTGCCAGGTATGAAATCATAGTGAGATTCAACCATTTCCGCAGATTCACTTCACCCAACAGGGCGATTGCCCCCTGCAACGATTGAATTTTGACCCTCGTCGCCATGGCGGCAGAATTAATATATTTTAACAACTTATAGGTCAGCCCAACATCATGGGAAATCAAATCCCCAATTTTCGTAAAGTCATAGTTCTCATCCTGCAATTCCTGGAGCACCCGCAGATATTGGATCTTTGATCCCGGAATATCACGGCCTTCTACAATATTCGGCTTACAGAAAAAATACCCCTGGAACAAATCAAATCCCATATTGAGCGTCTCTTGAAACTCATTAAAGGTCTCAACTTTTTCAGCAAGAAGCTTTACATCATAGGGCTTCACCTTGAGGACATGGCGGCGCAGCTGCTCGCGACTCATGGCCCGAATGTCAAACTTCACAAGCTTTGCCATCTCAAGTAAGGGAATAAACTCGTCCTTATAGAGAAAATCATCCAGCGCCAGCACATACCCTTTTTCTGCCAGATTTTCACAGGCCGTGACAACGTCAGGCGTCGGCTTGACATCTTCAAGAATCTCAACAACAGTCAGGGCTTTAGGAAAAAGTGCGGGAAGCTCTTTCATCAGCATCTCTTCGCTGAAATTAATAAAGGCTTTTTTCCCAGCCGTCATTTTTTCAATCCCGATCATGAGAAAGGAGTTACTTAAAACCTGTGAGGTTGCAAAATCACCATCAACCGCCACATCGAAATAATTATCCAGGCTCGAACGAAAGAGCAATTCATACCCGTACACCTTTTTATTTCGTGTAAA
>JBFFNY010000301.1:0-2514 GCA_041562955.1 Desulfurivibrionaceae bacterium
CCTGCCATCAACAATAGTTAGGACGGCCTTGCCTTGCATCTCTCGATCTAAGAATGGGGAGTTTTGTGATTTGGACACCACCGATTCAGCGGTGTAGGTGAACATCACATCCGGGTCAATGATCGTGAGGTCGGCATTGCTACCTGTACCGAGGTTGCCGCCGGAAACTTTAAGGATCTGAATAGGGTTCACGGATAGAAGACGCACCATTGCGGTCGCCGAGATCAGATCTCTGCGAACCAGTTCCAGGGTCAGAGGGATTGCGGTCTCCAGGCCGATAATGCCATTGGCCGCAAGGTCGAACTCCACGTTCTTTTCGATGGTGGAGTGCGGCGCGTGGTCGGTGGCGATCGCATCAATGGTGCCGTCCTGTAATCCTTCCTGGATCGCGAGAAGGTCATCGCTGGTACGCAGAGGAGGGTTCATTTTTGCAAAGGTGTTGTACCCTGCAACCGCCTCTTCGGTGAGGGTGAAGTAATGGGGGGTGGTTTCGGTGGTGACCTTGGTCCCTTTGGCCTTGGCCCTGCGGACAAGATCCACCGCTTCACGGGTGGAAATGTGAGCGATATGGATGGGACGATTGGTGTATTCCGCCAGGGCGATATCGCGGTAGATCATAATCTCCTCAGCCACACGCGGAATACCGCGCAGCCCCATGCGGGTGGCAAGAGGACCTTCATTCATGGCCCCATCACGGCTTAAACTCATCTCTTCAGGGTGAGAAATGACCAGCATGTCATGATTCGAGCTGTACTCCAAGGCCCGACGCATCATCTGGCAGTCTTCGACCGGATGCCCATCGTCGGTGACCGCTACGACTCCAGCTTTTTTCAGTTCGCCAAATTCAGCTAAGGCACTACCCTTACTTGCCTGGCTGATGGCTCCAACCGGGTACACCTTCGCGTAACCGGCCTCTTTGGCTTTCGCCAAGATAAGGGTGGTTACGGCTTCACTGTCATTAACCGGCTTGGTGTTCGGCATACAGGCGACGCCTGTAAATCCACCGTGGGCAGCAGCCCTGGTTCCGGATTTAATTGTTTCCTTGTACTCTTCCCCGGGCTCGCGAAGGTGGACGTGCATATCGACAAATCCCGGGCAAAGCCATTTTCCGTTCAAATCAAAAATCTGGGTGTTGTCAGGAGGGGTGATGGGCGTTGCAAGTGAAATCTCCGTGATTTTACCTTCTTCGATGAGTATCGAGCCTGAAGCGTCGATGGCATTAACAGGGTCAATGATACGACCATTTTGTAAGAGTATGGGTTGCGGCATATTTTTAATCCTCAGTACGGGTCAAATTCACTGCTATGGGTAGAAGATTGCGGGCTATACTTCACTTCCACCCATAATCGCGTAGAGCATGGCCATACGAATGGCAACACCATTCGTCACTTGGTCAAGAATGACGGATCTTGGGCCGTCGGCGAGTTGCGGATCAATTTCAACACCTCGATTTATAGGCCCGGGGTGCATAACGATGGCATCAGGCTTTGCATGGGACAGGACTCTATGGTTCAGTCCGAAATGATTGGAATATTCACGTAACGATGGGAAAAGAGGAACGGTTTGTCGTTCAAGTTGAATGCGCAGAGCCATGACAACATCGGCATCCGCTACAGCCTCCTCCACGGTTGAACAGACTTGAGCCCCTAAAGAGTCAATGCCTACGGGAAGTAATGTTGCCGGACCGCTTACGGAAACAGTTGCGCCCATCTTCGTGAAGCCAATGATATTGGAATGGGCAACCCGTGAATGGGTGATGTCACCGATGATGGCGATTTTCAATCCTTTCAGGGATCCCTTATGTTCAATCACGGTCATCATATCCAGAAGACCCTGGCTTGGGTGTTCGTGAAAGCCGTCACCGGCATTGATGATGGAGGCCTTGGTGTGTTTGGCTAAAAGGGCTGCTGAACCAGAATAGGAATGACGAATAATAATAATGTCAGGGTTCATGGCGGCAAGATTAAGCGCCGTATCAATGAGGGTTTCGCCTTTGGTTCGACTGGAGGTGGCTGGCGCAATATTAAAGGTGTCGGCGCTCATGCGCTTGGCAGCCACTTCAAATGAGAGACGGGTTCTCGTCGATGGTTCAAAAAAAAGATTAATAATGGTACGGCCACGCAGGGCGGGGACTTTTTTGATTTTTCTGGAGGAGATCTCTTTAAAGGAGAGTGCGGATCTTAGAAGAAAATCAATGTCCAAGGAGTTCAGGTCACTCAACCCAAGGATATGCTTGTGGGTAAAATGATAATCAGTTTGCTGTTCCAGTGTTGTTTTCATGTCAGGCCTGACGCTGTAAAGTGGGTGTGATAATTGTTAATGAAGGAGATCTCCAAAACGGTTCCAGCGGATTGTTGCAAAGCGCTTAAATGAAAATTGCGGATATTTGTCAAGATCCCAGGACCAGTAAATTATGAAGGCTTTGCCTTTGACCATCTTATAATTCACAAAACCCCAGAATCGACTATCCTGGCTGTTATCTCGATTGTCACCCATCACAAAGAGTGAATTCTC
>JBFFNY010000302.1:0-2505 GCA_041562955.1 Desulfurivibrionaceae bacterium
CCATTCGTTCTAAAATGGAGGAGTGGCGCTTGAACGGCAATGTCTTCGGCGAAACCCTCTCCTGATTTATATCGTAATCACCGGTAGATCCTGCCATTTTGTCGTGTAGGATGGTGATTTATGGTCCTGGGTCATGGCCCATTTCTTATCGAGTCCTGCTGTGGCGAACTGCAGGGTGTTTCTTCCCCATCTGGTATTGACCTCATCCATCGCCGTCATAAGGGTGGTATCCTCTTTATTCCCGCTCGCAAACAGGTTTAACTGCATCTGGTGCTGAGGTGCGAGCTCGGTCAGCATGATTCCCGCCTTATTATAGACATAGTCCGGTCTGTAGATCCGTTGCAACCCGAGCATGGCGTATTTGATCAGGGTCCCGGTGTTGGCGCTGGCCTGGGGCAGGCTCAGCATCGTATTGCCGGAGTATTGCGGACTCTCCTGCTTGAACCGGTTGGTGTGGATAAACACGTGGAGAGAACGGGCTGTGGCGCCTTGTCGGCGCAGTTTCTCTGCACCTATTGCTACATGGGTCGCAATGGACTCCTGCAGCTCGGCAAGGATCTGGGTCGGCAAGCCGAATGATCTGGAACTGACGATCGATTTCCGTTGGGGCGGTGTTTCATTGAAGGGAAAACAGGGTGTCCCGCGCAGCTCCATGACCGTGCGTAAGCCGGTAATGGTCAGGTGGGTTCTGACCCAGGGATCCTGCGCCTGTTTGAGCTGCAGGCCATTGGCAATGCCCTGCAGCTGTAGTTTCTCACCACCTCTCTTGCCAATGCCCCAGATGTCGTGCACCGCTGTCTCGCGGAGGATGTCGTCGACGTTCTCCGCATCGATACTGAAAACCCCCTGATGCATGGGCTGTTTCTTGGCGACCTGATTGGCCAGCTTGGCCAGGGTTTTTGTCGGTCCGATGCCGATGGAGACGGGGATGCCCACACATTGTTCCACCCGGGTCTTGATGTCTCTTGCACAGCGGTTGAGCCCCTCCTGGTTCGGCAAGGCAATAAAGGCCTCATCGATAGAGTAGATTTCCACCTCGGGTTCAAGTTCGTGCAGGGTGGTCATCACCCGGTTCGACAGGTCGCCGTACAGGGAGTAATTGGATGAAAAGACATGGACGTGATGTTTCTGGATGACACCCTTGCTCTTGAAAAACGGACTACCCATGGGAATCCCCAGTTCTTTCGCCTCGTTGGAACGCGCCACAATGCAGCCGTCGTTGTTTGACAGCACCACCACCGGTTTGTTGCGAAGCTGCGGTCGGAATAGCCGTTCACAGGAAACATAGAAATTATTGCAGTCAAGGAGGGCGAAGAGGTGGCTCATGGCGGGTGGCTTTAGAATTGGTTGATGGAGGCGGTGACAACGCCCCACACCTCACAGTTGGAATCTTCACTGATCAGAAGCGGCGGGTACTGGGGATTCTCGGCCACGAGTTGGCAGGAATCACCTTGGTGCACCAGTCTTTTGACCGTGAATTCGCCGTTGACAATGGCGATGACGATCTTGCCGCTTACCGGTTCAAGGGACCGGTCCACGATGAGGATGTCATTATGATTAATGCCGGCCCCGGTCATGGAGTCGCCGTTGACGCGGACAAAAAAGGTGGCGGCCGGATGTTGAATCAGGAGCTCATTCAGGTCAAGACGCTGTTCAATGTAGTCTTCGGCCGGGGAGGGGAATCCGGCTGAAACCCCGGCTGAAAACAGGGGGCGTTTCAGTTGTTTTTTCTGTGTAAAGCCATAGACTGCTGCGATGGTTGGGGCGTTGGTGATCATGGTTCTGCTCGGTAAGGATGATTGGCATCTTGGCGGCTGACTGGGTGGCACAGTATAGGGCGCAAATCATGATTTGGCTCTTTTAATCGTATCTTGGGCTGAGAGTTCTTCCCCGATGATATGGAGGTTGCCCGGCTGCTGCGGCCGGAGTGGCGGATGATTTTTTTAATGGAGGCTTTGGGCGGTCACATAGGCCAGGAGTCCGTACCTTCCGCATTTCCCCGTAAAGACAAAGAAACTGAAGATGAGCGGCTGGAGCTTGAGGGATCCGGCCACGAGGCAGAGCGGGTCGCCGATGAAAGGCACCCATGAGAGTAAAAGGGACCATGAACCATATCGCTGATAGAGGGCCATGGCCTTGCCTGTCTCCTGTGCGGAGATGCGCAGAATTTTGGTTGTCATGAATGTTGAGGACCAGAAACCGATGCCATAGGTGGTCCAGCCGCCGAGAAAATTACCCATGGTGGCCACCGCCACCACCGGTAGTGGGTCATGGCGTTGAATCAGGAGCGTCACCACATACCATTCGGACCCCAGGGGCAAGACGGTGGCGGCAAGAAAGCTCAGGGTGAAGAGGGCAAGCAGTTCGTTATTGGGGAGAAGGTATTCCATGATGGTGTAACGTAAAGCCTGCACGCATGATGCACAATGAAAAAAGGGTGTTCAGGCGGGAGCGCTAGGGCTGGAGCAGGGCCTGTATTTCCTTTTTGAAGTGAGAAAGATCCAC
>JBFFNY010000303.1:0-2502 GCA_041562955.1 Desulfurivibrionaceae bacterium
ACGCTGCAATTTGGCGAGCATGAGTTGAACACCGGTGATGTGGTTTACAAGGTTGATGTCAAAGGGCGGCGGGGTAAGGCCCAGTTTATTCAGCCTGAGGAGTTTGAACATCTGGAAGATTCGCTTCGCGAAGATAAGCGTGCAGTCCAGATCTATAAGAAGCTCGGTCAGAAGACGATCCCCCGTGTAACCAAGAAGAAAAAGAAGGGTAAGGCTGACACATCCACCTATGTGCCGCCGGTTTGGCTGCGAAGTGATAGTTGGCAGGTGGTGAACGCCTCACGTGAAATCCGGCCTGAGAAGGTGGTGCTGGCCCTGGAGCATGATACGCTGCAGGCGGTGTTCCGGCAGAAAAAAGGGGTGCGGAGTCTGGTGCGTATTCTGGTCTGGAGTCTGCCGCCTGTTATTTTAGAGTCTGAGCTTGATTTCTTCGAAAAGGCGCTGCAGGCCCTGATTGAACTTGGCTTTTACCAGTTTCAGGTCGGTCATCTTTCCCAGGTCGTCATGCTCCGTGAAATTCACAAGAAAGTAAAACTGCCGCGTCAGAAGAGAATGGTCCTGTTCGGAGGGTATACCTTAAATATTCTCAACAGTATGGCCCTTTTTGCCCTGCAGAAAAATGGTATACAGCAGACGGCCGTGTCCATGGAAACCGATGTGGATAATCTGAGACTCCTGGCCCATAATCGCGGGGCCAGTCGTATCGGCATGGAGGTGTACGGCCATCCGCCATTATTCACCAGCCGTCTCCATTCATCCCATCTGCAACCTGGCAAGGTGGTAACCAGTCCCCGGGGTGAGGATTTTGTCCTTGCTGAACGGGGTGGCCAAACCGTGGCCTATTCCCCTGAACCCTTTTCCCTGTTCGGCCATGTGCATGAGCTGGGGGATATGGGGATTGACTTCATGGGCGTGGATATCTCCGGCCAGTCTGTAAAACGACGGGATCTCATGGAGTTGTTTGCGAAATTGCAGCAATCCGGTAAGGGGAAGCGGCGCGCTGAGGAGCATTCTTTTAATTTTAGGCTGGGACTGAAGTAGGGCAAATGGGAGTGCTTCATGGTGCATGGATCATCTGCCCGCCATGATCGGTACGGCTCCCAATGTTAAGAGGTGTACCCGTTATGGGCAGAACATGACGGGACGGGTCTGCCTCTACGTCAATGGACGTGAAGGATTCATCTTAATCTGTATATGGGGCGTATCATGCTCGAAACCCTGTTTGATCCAAAATCCGTAGCCGTGATCGGGGCGTCAAGGTCACCGGAAAAGATTGGCTCGATGGTGCTGCATAATCTTATTGAGGGCGGTTTTTCCGGGACCATTGTGCCGATCAATCCCTTTGTCTCTGAACTAGGCGGGTTGGTCTGTTATCCATCCCTGCGCGAGTCCGGCGCTGAAATTGAACTCAGTGTGGTGGCTGTGCCGAGAGATCTGGTGGAACAGGCGGTGCGTGATTCTGTGGCCAGCGGGGCAAAATCCATTATTATTTTATCCTCCGGCTTTCGTGAATCCGGCGAAGAGGGGCGGCGTCTTGAAGAAAAGCTGGTCGATTTTTGTCTGAAGCGGCGAGTCCGTCTGGTTGGGCCCAATTGTCTCGGGCTGATGAATACCCATGGGTCATTAAACTGCTCTTTTCTGGGTCCGCTCCCCCCTGCCGGTAATGTGGCAATTTTATCGCAGTCCGGAGCGCTTTGTTCGGTCCTTGTCGACTTGGCCATGGAGAATCATCTGGGTCTTTCCCGGGTGATCAGCATGGGCAACAAGGGGGATGTTTCAGGTGTTGATCTGCTGCGCAATTTTGGTGATGACAGCACCACGGGTGTGATCGTCGGCTATATTGAGGATATCAGTTCCGGTGATGAGCTGGTGAAGGCTGCGGAGGAGGCGTCGAGCAGGAAGCCGGTTGTGTTTCTGAAGTCTGGAACCACTGAGGTTGGCCAGCGGGCTGCCGCCTCCCATACGGGTATCATGTCAAACCCCGATGTGGCGTATGGCGCCGCCTTTCGCCAATCCGGCCTGGTTCAGGCGGACAGCTTTGATGAGCTGCTCGATTATGCCAAGGGGTTTTCCATGCAGCCGGTGCCTCAGGGGGATCGTATTCTGGTGATTTCCAATGCCGGCGGCCCGGGAACAATGGCCGCCGATGCCGTTGAAAAGGCGGGGATGCGGGTGGTCGAGGTGGTTGAGAGTTTGGATCTCGCCGGCAAGATTGATTTTCTTGGCGCGGCCACCGTCAATAACCCTGTGAATGTCTTGGGGGACGCCAGTCCTGCGCTTTTTGCGGATGTCCTCAGGGCCGGTCTGCGTGATGGTAATGTGGACGGGGTCGTGGTGCTCCTGACACCGCAATCCATGAGTCGGGCGCCTGAGGTGGTGCACGGTCTGGCCGAGGCCGCTGATGGTACGAAGCCGGTGATGCTGGTGATTATGGGGGGACGGTGGAGTCCGGACCAGAAGGCTGCCATCGCGGCGGCCGGCCTGCCTGAATATACGACCCCG
>JBFFNY010000304.1:0-2502 GCA_041562955.1 Desulfurivibrionaceae bacterium
CGTAACCGTGATGGTGTGATTGCGGTTGATCAGCTGCCCCTGGTTGTTCATTGTCGGTTTGGTCAGGGTGAACATCTTTTTTGCTCCATGCCAGGCCTCGGTAAGGGTGATGATGATTCTGGCATGCTGATCCTCCCCTTTGGAGAAAAATGAACTGGTGCTCCTCGGGCGAAAATTTCTGGAACCGAAAAGCTGGGAGAAAAAATCACTGAATCCGGCCTGCTCTGCTCCGTCGAATCCGGCACCTGAAAACTCAAAACCCACATTCCAGTCAGGGGGTGGATTAAAATCCTGACCATGTTGCAAGTTGCTGCCGAATTTATCGTAGGCCGCCCGTTTTTCAATATCACCCAGAACCTCATACGCCTCCCCGACCTCCTTGAATTTGTCTTCGGCTCCAGGATCTTTGTTGATATCAGGATGAAGTTTTCGTGCCAGTTTCCGGTAGGCCCGTTTGATCGCATCCTGTGACGCGTCCCGTTCGACGCCGAGGGTTTTGTAGTAATCTTTGTATTCCATAATCAACTCTCTTTCCTTGATTATATGGGAGGATGGGGACTGTGGGGCCGGTTATGGCCGATGAGCATGGTAGCTCTCAGCACATTTTTTTCAATTCTCCCTCATTCCCGAAGGACGACCCGGCCCGGGTAGAACCTCTTCAGAAAAAGGGACCAGATGGGACCTTTAACAAAGTATAGGAGAAGAAGGCGGCCCAGAGCAAGGAGTAAAAGGGAATAAACGATCCAGGGAAAAACACAGAGGAAGGTGATCATGGATCGATTGCGGGCGCAGCTGTCTATTCAGGCGTAGCTGTGTCCCGTGTGATGACCGATGAGCAGGATGATGAAAAAAATGGTGATCTTTACGCCGGTCCAGGTTTATCAAAAAAAACATCAGGCCAGGCAATATAAGAAGGAGGCTTGTCGGTCTTAGACTCGAGCATGAACGGGTTGATAACCAGGTGGTCTGGTGTGCGAGAATGGTGCGGAGGGGATTACGCTGTTACCGGGCCGGTTTTGGCGAAGGGAAGGATGACTTTGAGCAGGTCGGCAATAACCACAGGTTTGGGAATATAGGTGTCCATTCCTGAATTGCTGCATTCGTATTTAGATTCTTCTGAGTGGTAGGCGGTTACGGCAATGATCGGTGTCTTGATGCGCCCTGTTTCACGTTCCAGCCGACGAATGGCACGAGTCGCGTCAAAGCCGTCCATAACGGGCATCTGGATATCCATTAAAATGGCGGTGTACTCATTGTTCTGCCATTTTACGATCGCGTCCTTGCCATTGCGTGCCTGATCTGGTGATATATTGTTCATCTTGAGCAGATCGACCAGGAAGAGACGGTTAATCTCCTCATCATCCACCACAAGGACACGAATATCTAGAGCTGTTGTCATAAGGGACCTTTATGTTTACGGTTGTTTTGAGCGAAACTATACCATAGCCTTAAAATTTAGCACTAATTTTTTGGTGGAGAGTTGTGTTAGGCTATTCTGCCCTTTGCCTGGGGTGGGGAAAGGTGTTCATTCTAGAGTGAACACCTTTTAACCTGCTGTTATTTCTGAAAGAATAACAGGCATGCCAGCCCGACAAGTATCCCGGCAAATATCTTTTTAAAACTTCCGGTTGAGATCTGGTCCACAAGTCTGGCGCCGATCTGGGCGCCGACCACACCGCCGCACCCAAGCAGGATTCCAGCCCGATAGTCAATATTGTTTAATTTGTTATGGGCCACCAGGGCAGAAATGGCAATGACAAGGATCGTCACAAAAGACGTCCCCACCGCTTTCTGGGAGGTGTAGCCTAGAAATAACAGCAGGGGGATGACAAGAAAGCCGCCGCCGAGTCCGGTAAAGGACGCGCCGATGCCGACGATAATTCCCAACAGGGTCAGGGTAATAGGATTATTCATAGTTCTTTTTTGTTAAGGATTAAGGGTGAATATGGCGTTTCACGGTTCTCGGTTGAAGTGGGGTATCTGCGATACGCCTCATCGGTATCAATTCTCTGTTCAGGGCTGAGCTGTATTGAAATAGGAGTTCACCTGCTGCAAGTCTGGTTCGGGGTGCTGATTCACTCCTGTGTAAGATTCGCCGCATACATTGCTCAAGTTGCCGTACTTTGCCAGTGATACTCCTTTGGTGCGGGTTTGTTAAGCGTTGATGTGATTTTTTCTGCCAGTTTCACGATTTTTTTTGCCAAGAATTAGGCCATGTTTTTTTGTTTCCGCAATCAAGGTGTTCACCAATTTACGGGTGACAGGGTATGCCGGTCTCATTCGAGAAAATCATCCTGCAAACCCGGTTGCGGGCACGATTTTCAGTCGTTGAAGGTGATGGTCTAAAATTTGATGACCGTATAGGTGGCGATCTCCACCTCCTCTCTCTGCCAGTCATCGGGCTGCAGACCTGCTTTGAGAGACAGATGCTGCAGGAAATGGCGGGGGTCTGGAAGCTGCTCCCAGACCTGGGGCAGGAAGGTCGCACTGTACTGGCCATAG
>JBFFNY010000305.1:0-2485 GCA_041562955.1 Desulfurivibrionaceae bacterium
AGTGCCCCTGGTCCGTATAGGTGTGTTGGCGAAACGAGGTGATGCCAGGGCTCTGGAGCGGTGGAGCGCAACCGCAAGCTATCTCACCAGTAAGAACCCCGCCTATCAGTTCAAGATAATCCCCCTTGGCTTTGATCAGATTTATTCCGCTGTGGAGCGCCGCAAGGTTGATTTTATTCTGGCCAATTCTGCCTATTATGTCGCCCTTGAAAGGACGTATGGGGTTGAAGCTATTGCCACCATGGAGAACCGAAGAGGGGATGCCGTCTTCTCCCAGTTTGGCGGCGTTATATTCTGCAAGGCAAGTCGAAAGGACTTGCAGGGCTATCAAGATTTCCGGGATAAATCCTTCATGGCGGTGGATGAGAACTCCTTTGGCGGCTACCATATGGCATGGTTTCATCTCCTGCAGCACGGTCTTGATCCCCAGAAGGAATTCCGCTCGCTAACCTTTGCCGGCACCCACGACGGGGTTGTCAATGCGGTGCTGCAGGGCGCGGTTGATCTGGGAACCGTGCGCACCGACACCCTCGAACGCATGGCCGCAGAAGGGAAAATAAACCTTGAGGACTTCAAGGTGTTTCATGCGGAGGAGAATGCACGATTACATTTTCCGTTTCTTGTGTCGACCGACCTCTACCCTGAGTGGCCCATGGCCCGCTTAAGTCATGTGAGCGAGAATCTGTCCATCAGTGTTGCCCGCTCCCTGATGCTGATGACCGTTGCGGACCAGGCCGCCAGCGCGGCCATGATCAATGGCTGGACAGCCCCCTATAGTTATGTGCCGGTGCATGAATGTCTGCTGGGGCTCAGGGTCCCCCCTTATGCGGATTTAGATGACATCTCTTTACATGAGGCGTTTCGTCGTTACCGGCTTATTATTTTCCTATTTGTCTTTGTCCTGGGGATCGTGATGGTTTTTTCTTTTTTTCTAAGTCGAGCAAAAAAAGAACTGGAACAAGAACTTCTGCAGAAAAAAGAAACAGAAAAAAGCCTGAGTCAATTCAAGACGACTCTGGATCAGGTCTATGATTGTGTTTTCATGTTTGACGTCGAATCGTTGTTGTTTTTCTATGTGAATCAGGGGGCGATGAATCAGGTTGGTTATACCGGTGATGAACTGATGACCATGACCCCTCTTGATATTATGCTGGAATATTCTGAAGAGAGGTTTCGAGAGATGATACACCCCTTGCAGGAGGGGGAGACGGGGTTGCTGTCTTTCGAGACAGGTCACTGGCATAAGGCGGGGTATCTCATTCCTGTTGATGTGCATCTGCAATATGTTTCCTCCCCTGAAACGGATGACCGTTTTGTTGCCGTTGTCCGGGATGTCACGGCGCAAAAAGAAGATGAAAAACAATTCCGACGGTTGTTTGAATCATCAATGGATGCCACGATGATTACCAATGAGCAGGGGTTTGTGGACTGCAATCGGCGGACACTTGAGATGTTTGGTTATGAGAACAAGAAAGATTTTCTGCAGCTGCACCCGGGTGATGTTTCTCCGCCGACTCAACCTTGCGGCAGTTCTTCTTTTGAGCTGGCCTGTGAAAAAATAAAGGAGGCCATGGAAAATAAAGTCGCTTTATTTGAGTGGGTGCATCAGCGTCAAAACGGCTCACTCTTTCCTGCGGAGGTCATGTTAAGCCCTTTTGAAATGTCGGGCCGGACGGTGCTGCATGCCGTTGTGCGAGATGTTTCTGAACGTAAAAGGGCGGAAAAGGAGCAGGGGAAATTGCAGGCGAAACTCCTGCATGCCCAGAAGCTTGAATCTGTCGGGCAGCTTGCGTCAGGGATTGCCCATGAGATCAATACGCCCACCCAGTATGTTGCCAATAATATCTCTTTTCTGGCTGAGGTTGTTGAAGATGTGCAGGAGATTATTGACGAGTTTATTTATATTCTCGCTCTGGGTCGCAAGCATGGAACCATCAACCCGGAGAGGCTTGAACAGGCCGCATCTCTCCTTGAGGAACTGGGCTGGGATGAATTGCAAAAGGAAATTCCCGATGCGATCAAACAGTCGCAGGAAGGGCTGAGGCGGGTTACCTCCATTGTTCAGGCCATGAAGGAGTTTTCCCATCCCGGCAGCAGGGAAAAGGCGGATACGGATATCAATCAGGTTATCACCACCACATTGACGGTGGCCCGGAATGAATGGAAGTATGTGGCGGAAGTGGATACAAAATTATCTAAAGATCTGCCCCTTATTCCCTGTCTGGCGGATGAGATTGGCCAGGTCATACTTAATATGATTGTGAACGCTGCCCATGCCATTGCGGAGAAGCTTGGCGAAAACAGTGAGGAAAAGGGCCGCATTTTTATTCAAACCTCCTATGACACCGAATCTGTGGAAATTATGATTACGGATACAGGTAATGGTATCCCTGAAGAGATCCTTCCCCGCATTTTTGATCCTTTTTTCACCACCAAGAAGGTGGGTAAGGGGTCAGGCCAGGGTCTTGCCATCAGTCATGACGTG
>JBFFNY010000306.1:0-2474 GCA_041562955.1 Desulfurivibrionaceae bacterium
ATTAATTTTGATCAGGGCCAGATCGGTCATCTTGTCCGTGCCGATAACGGTTGCCGCATATTCTTCATGATTCGCAAGCCGGACATTAATCTCCTCGGCATTTTCCACCACGTGATTGTTGGTGAGAATATAGCCATCGGCGGAGGTGATGACTCCTGACCCGAGGCTGGTCCGTTTGAGGGGTGGGTGTTGGCCTTGCCCGTTAAAGAATTCATCAAAGAGGGATGGCGGGCCAGTAAATTTCTGGCGTAGTTGCGGGCGAATTTTTTGGGTTGTATAGATATTCACGACAATATCTTTTTGCGTTTCGACGAGATCTGCAAAACTGGTTGGGGCCATTCGGGCCAGGGCTGAGTGGCTTGTGGCCAGGATGAAACCAAGGGTCGCAAGCAGGAAAAAGGACGTGAAAGTGGTTTTATGGCGAGAAAAAAGCATAGAGATCCTTTTGAGTTGTGTTTACGGTTCAGGCAGAACAACCACCTCGTTCTGCTTAGTCAAATGAGATAGAAATAGTAAAAAGCGACTGCTCCGCCTTGCTGGTCAGCGGCGAAAAATCGAGTTTTTTATGGGGAGGAGCAGGCGGCGGAAAGAGTTGTTGAAACGCTGGAAGCTGTTCGCCGGTCAGGGTGACATACAGGGTTGAGTTGTGGCGGTGGGTCTTCCAGTTGGAGTTGGCGGCAATGCTATGGGTTATCATCTGTTGCTGATGAACAGATGCGGGGTGAATAATGATATGAAAGTCGGGCTTTTGGTTTGGGGTGGTGCAGAGGCTCGTATAGTGGGGGGTGGCGTAGGCCTCGGGGGAGCCGCGTTGGTTTGGTATGGAGTAGTATCCTGAATTTGGTCTGGAATTGGTGGAGGCAAATTGGACTATGGGTGTCGTTGTTTGTGGTTCCGTCTTTCTTGCCGCGAGGTACGGAACCCCGGGGTAATAATTCTTTTCTTCACTGCTGGGGTCATTCTTTGTGGTGATGGCCTGGGTGTAGGTGCTGTTGTCCCCGGTAAAATGTGACGGGGTTGTCTGCGGAGTAGTCTGGAGGATTGTCGCACTGATAACGCCGACAATCAGGGTCGCCATGGTGGCCGATGCGGTGAGTTTATGTTGCCCCATGAAGGAGAACAAACTCCAGAGTCTGGTAAAGGATTGCTTGTCCAGCTTGTTGTTGATGCCAATAAGGAAATCTGCAGGGACGGTTTGTCTGGGAATGGCGTGCAAGGTTTGAACTGTCTTTTTAAAGCTATTGAATGCTGAGGCACAGGATGAGCATGACGCAAGATGTGCCCTGAAATCTGACCCCCTTGCGGGTGGAATTTCATCATCAAGAATTTCAGAAAAGTTGTTTTGGCAGTCTGTGCAGTTCATAGGTCTAACCTTTACTACTTGTTTAGCGGTTTGGATAAACCCGGTGTCAAACTTTCTATAGGTTTGGGTAAATCCGTCAAAAAAATCTATAAGGGTTTCGATAAACCCATTAATAAATTTTAGAGGTCCGGGTAAATCCGTTGTAATTTGTTTTTCAAGTTCAATCGGGCACGGTTTAGTTTTGATTTTACGGTGCCTAATGGAATATCCAGTATTTCACTGATCTCATCATAGGGCAATCCCTGTAAGTCACGGAGGATGAGGATCTCTTTCTCCGATTCATTCATCTGGGCAATGGTCTCTTGCACCAGTGCAACGGTTCGTTCTTGTTCTAATATTTTCTCAGGAGAGTCTCCGCCTTCGAGATGAACCGGGTCATTCTCATTATCGGTGGATTTATTGATGAAATAGCCTCTCCGTTTAAGTTTTTTGTAACGGTTACGGCAATGATTGATACCAATCTGGTAGAGCCAGGCACCAAATTTGGTGTCATCACGGAGCTTTGGTAATGCCCTGTATGCTGTAACAAAAATATCTTGAGCCACATCTTGCGCCTCTTCCTCGGTCTTGACGTAATTAAAGGCGAGGTTGTAGATTCGGGCCTGATACAGAAGAACCAGACGATTAAACGATTGTTTGTCGCCAGCGAGCACGGCGCGAACAAGTTCCGTGGTTTCATCTATGTCCTGATGTTCCTCCGTGGCCGTCGCCATGGACGGGGAAGATACGGTCAAGATATAAAAAA
The DNA here is from genome assembly GCA_041562955.1 of Desulfurivibrionaceae bacterium. GTDB lineage: Bacteria > Desulfobacterota > Desulfobulbia > Desulfobulbales > SURF-16 > JAJRUT01. Next base: position 2,109 of record JBFFNY010000306.1, read on the forward strand.
GAGTGAGAATGAGAAGGAAAAGTTCCATGAAATGTTCACGTCGTGAAAAATAATTTGTATTGGAATGAAAGAGTGCAGGATAATCATTCCTTGCAGGTGAAGCCAGCGAAATCTTTGGAGTCAGGGTTGCAGTGTGCCAGCTTAGGTGTTCGGTGCAAAATGTTAAAATGGATATTGCAAAGAGTTTTCTGGAACAGTATGCTGATGTACTTATTCAATTAAACAAAAAAAAAGAACCTATGAAAACATTAATAGTTGAAGACGATACTATGAATCGCGAACTCCTTGTTGAGTTCTTCTCTGAATATGGAACCGTGCAAGCTGCGGGCAATGGCTTTGCTGCCCTGGATCTTTTTCAGGACGCCC
>JBFFNY010000307.1:0-2469 GCA_041562955.1 Desulfurivibrionaceae bacterium
CATAGCGTGTAATCTGGTGGAATTAATGGATGGAGAAATAGGGCTTGAAAGTGAGGTCGGCAAGGGGACGATGTTTTGGTTTACCTGTGTAATGGGGGTTGGCAGCTCCACATCCTGTCTTTCTCTGCCTCAGGATTCTGGGCGCGGGAAAACCGTAGCGGACCTTTTAGGAAGAAAGATTCGTGTTCTTGTGGCAGAAGATGAAGTTGTCAACCAGACCCTGATGGAGATCTTGCTCCAGCAGGAAGGGGTTGACGTAACCCTGACCAGTAATGGTCTTGGGGCGGTGGAGCTGTTTCAGGCCCAGGATTTTGATCTGATTTTGATGGATATACAGATGCCGGAACTGGACGGCTATGAGGCGGTGAAACGGATCAGGGATCTGGAAATCGCAGGGGACAGGATTCCTGTTATTGCCCTTACCGCCCATGCCATGAAGGGTGATCGTGAACGATGTTTGCAGGCTGGGATGGATGAGTATGTGACGAAACCAATCGCGAGAGATGTTCTTGTGGCGACTATTGTTAAGCTTTTGCCGAGACGATCCTGGTAAAGAGTAATTCGGTTTGATTCTGCTCATGTTGGCAGAATGGCGTGGTGGTATTGCGGAGCCTACTACCGCTGGTGGTGCATAGGGTTACCCTGGGCTGTGGTGGTTTATTTTCTTGTTTTTGGGAGCTTTTATGTCATGGTATTGAGGTGTTAAAGGGGCTGACTGTTTGTTTTACGGGGAATTTTCAGTGGACATTTACGGGTATTTCTCCCAATATGGAGAAGATTATATTAATTTTACAAAAATGTTGATTTGTGCATTGTAACATAAGGAAAAAACATGTCAGAACAGGAATTTCCATTAGCTGAAAGATCTGACCCAGATGGTCTTGTTGAAACTTCGGCGAGGAAGCCTGTCTCGCTTCGGCTCCAGATTGCAGCGCCGCCTTTGCTTATCATCTGCTTTCTGCTTGGGGTCGCGGCCTTTTCGTATATAAGTTTCAATCGTGTTATTGCAGCTGTTTCCGGAATTGCTGATACGGCAGAGCAGAGTTTAGAATCTGAAATATCCATGGCCTATCTCATCAGTAATGTGCAGCAGGATGCCAGTCGATATTTTTTTACAGCAAGCAGTTCTGATCTTCTTAAAGCAAATACGGCCTTGGCTGCATTGGAGAGTACGCTTGCAACCGTTGCAAATGGCACGGAGCCGCGTGAAGCCGCAGCGCGGTTACAACATCTCGTTGAGGCGGCCACTGCTCGTTTTGATACCTTGAAAAAGCAACGAATGGCGGTTGCGGGAACCATAACCGAGGTTCTGGGTTTCAATAGCGACATGAGCCCGGCGATGCTCCAGCGTTTTATTCGTCTTATGGATAGTGTCGGCAATGATATGCAGGCGCCTGATCCTGAAAAGAAAAAGGGTATCGATCAAGAGTTTGAAGCACTGACGAAAATGACAGCCAATAAAGATTTACGCTTTGCCATTGAGGATTATTGGGATCTCTGGGTAGGCTATATTGCCGTGTATTCCAAGCTGCAATCCGATATCAAGCAAAAGCTTGAAACGGATCTGGACGTCTTGGTGAAGTTTCAGCAAAGCTCGATTGAGGCCACCAGGAGTACAATGAGGGAAACTCGGCAGGACACAGAGGATGAAGTTGCCTTGGCAGGGTATCTCATTGGCGGTGCCTCGGCTGCGGCTATTATTCTGGGTCTTCTGCTCACCCTCTTTTTGGTGCGGCATATTTTGGTTGTTTTAGGCAATATTATCACCGGATTGCAGGAGAGTGCAGTGGATCTTACGGAGGCTGCAGGATCCATGAATTCCACAGCGATGTCTTTTGCGGATGGTTCAGAGAGCCAGGCCGGGGCTGTGTATGATATTTCAAGCTCCCTGGAAGAGGTCGGCACCACCACCCAGAATACAGCCGAAAATGCCCGGACTGTTGAATCATTGATGACAAAAACCAAGGGGATTGTTGATGGCGCCACGGGGGTGATGGAACAGTTGAACGGTGTTATGGGGAACATATCCAGTGCCAATGGTGAAACAACAAAAATTATCGGTACAATTGAAAAGATTGCCTTTCAAACGAATTTACTTGCGTTGAATGCTGCTGTTGAGGCCGCTCGGGCCGGGGAGGCCGGTGCAGGTTTTGCTGTGGTGGCTGAGGAGGTCCGGAACCTGGCTCGGCGGGCAGGTGAGGCTGCAAGTTCATCCACGACGCTGATTGAAGGGCAAACCTCGATTATTGCCGATGGTGCGGGAATGGCGGGCCGTGCCTCTGAAAGTTATCAGGATGTTATCGCGGCGGTGGAAAAGGTCGGGGCAATGATTACCGAAATAACAATATCTACCACAGAGCAGGCTACTGGCGTTGACCGTATCAAAGGGGCGGTATATTCCGTGGATAAGGTCACTCAAGAAAATGTGGCAAACTCGGAGGAGCTTGCTGCCAGTGCTGAAACCTTACG
>JBFFNY010000308.1:0-2447 GCA_041562955.1 Desulfurivibrionaceae bacterium
GAACTTTTTTATCTGGGGCAGCCGATGTTCAGGGTGGTCGAGGATTCCGCTCTCACCATATCCTTCAACAATGGAGAATTGCAGGTCCGTTATTCGGGGTGACGGTTCGGTCACTCTCGAGTCTGTTCTTCGATCTGTTTACTCGGGTCCCGGTAATATTTCATCCCCGCATTTTCTTCAGGCTGCATTTCTTCATTAAAGGGGTTGACCTCTTTTCCGGACTTGAAGCGGTATTTGATTTTTTCAAATCCGAAATAACAGAGGGTAATGATCAAAACAAATATGGTGAGGCGGATAACCCAATTGCGGAACTCTTCACTCTTAAAGCTGATCAGAATGATAAGGAAAAAGAGACCTGCGATATAAAGCTTATAATCCTGCACCAGTGTTTCGAGATTCATGAAGTAATCCTTGCCCCATCATAGTTTAAACTACGTGCATCATGTTTAGCGCACTCCGACCTTCTTCTTGCGCATAATTCCAATACCCTTGATAAAGCGGTTCATCACTTCATAGTACATCTTTCCTGTATCGGAAAAGATGGAATTATGGGTGGCACCGGGAACAATTTGCAATTCCTTCTGGATGCTCAGCGCCTCGGAAACGAGATTTGAGGCGTTTTCCACGAGGATGAGATCATCTTTTGCCCCATGGATGACATAGGTGGCCTTGTCAATGTGTTTGATTTTTTCAAGGTTGTTAAAACAGTCAGCTTCCGTAAGGTTCAGAGCCGCGGTGTCGATACCAATGGACTGAAGTACAGGCAGCGTATAGGCGAAACCAGAGTCAATGAGCAGGGCGTCTGTCTGGTCTGGATTGGAGTAAACGAGTTCAATGGCACAGGCGGAGCCGAGTGACCGCCCCATCATCAGAAATTTCCCGGTATAGCCATTCTTCTCTTTCCATTGGAGGGCCCGCTCAAAAAACAGTTGGCAATCCGCCATCATATTGGTGGCGGTAGGAGTGCCGGTGGAAAGACCATAACCGCGATACTCGGCCGCCAGAAAACTGATGCCGAGTTGTGTTTTGAATTGCTCGGCAATATCGGTGTAGTCGCTCACCTGCTCACCGTTTCCATGGAAGAAAAGAATGACACCACCTTCTTTGTTGTCTGAGCCGAAGGCTCGCAAGTGGAGGGTGTATTGATCCTCAGTGGGAATCATGATTTCTTCACAATCCTGCGGCACGGGTGCTGACGAAGGTTCTGGGTGGAAGAGGTGCTTGAGAATATCTGGGTGGTCTAATTTTTCATAGGTGTATGAGGTGGACATGATCATCCTGCTGAATATGTTTGAATGGCTCTGGGGCCCTGGAATCTTATGGTTTGCATCGTACTATAAGAGAAATCGCGGAATGGGCAAGGGAAGAGTCTGTCCTGGTGGAAAAAGACAACTTTTCTGGCCTGTTGGATGAGTGGAACTCGAGCTTGTATGGTCCGTGATCCATCCTTTAACTGGTACAGGACCGGAGTGCTCAAAAAAAAAGGGTTTGAGCTCAAAAGCTCAAACCCTTTTTGTAAACCATGCGGATACTTAGGTGCTCACTACCACCAGCAGATGGTTTGGTCAGCAGCAAAGATCTCGTCTACAAGCTTGTCATAGTCTGGCGCGTCAACATTCAAGTCGAACTCTGCTGATTCACGATCGCGGTTAACGATCTCAGCAAGCTTCTTTGTGGTTGCATCAGGCGCAGAACGATATACGTTTAAAATTTTCATAATCATAGTTCCTGTATGTTTTTAATTAGCCAATTACGCCGTAAGGAATAATGTGAGTCATTTCGCGAAGTTTCTCGCCAAGTTCTTCAATGGTGATGGGCTCAAGATCGTTCAGCTCCTGGTTTTCTTTACCAGTGGCATAAACATCACCTTCCATGTCGCGCAACATCTCAATGGATTCAATGTTAAGCTCATTGAGTTTGTCCATTTTAACATCGTCAAGAACTGCGCCGTAGGCATACATGTTTTCTACAGCAAGACCTAAAGCCGAACGGATACCGTCAACACAGCTATCCTTCTTTCTGTACATAAGACATACTTTATTGTATTCCATTTCCGTTTCTCCTAGAGGCTCAAGTAGCAGTCGTAATCTTCAATAATGATACCATGTTGCGCCTGGGTAGCCATCTTCTTAGGGTCGAGGCCTTCAGGAATATCATTAATGTCATAGCCCATGTTCTTATAGCTATCCACACAAATGGATACGTCATCGGCAATAGAACAAAGCTCAGGGAAGCCAGCTTCTTTCTTTGCATTATGAGTCGCGTCCCAGGTAAAGAAAACCTTTACATTGGAACCCTTAGCTTTGGCCGCTTTGGTAATTCCCATAACATGACGGAAATTGTCGGGGTTGGTAACAAAAATACCTAGACTTTTAGCCATTGTATTCTCCAGTTAAGTAAAAATAAAAAAAAGGCATATCAAATGAATTTGATATGCCATAAAACTC
>JBFFNY010000309.1:0-2434 GCA_041562955.1 Desulfurivibrionaceae bacterium
CCACCTCACGGGTGATGTGGTCACGGAAAACCTGAGCAAACTCTTTGCCGGAATGGCCAGAACCGATGCAGCCCCCCTCAAAAAGCTCATCGAAGATCCGCAGGGCAACAGCTTTGTCCGGGCGGCAGCCATCGAGGCCCTGCTCTGCCTTGTGGCATGGGGTGATGCGGAGATCGAGGCTGTTGAAGATTATTTTCTGGAACTCCTCACCGACAAACTCGAAAAACAACCCTCCCACGTGTGGGATTATCTCTCCGACGGGGCTAGCCGGCTCGGCTCAAGCCGCTGTGAAGAAGCGCTGCAGCAGGCCTACGCAGAAAACCTGGCCAGCGGATTCTATATCCCCTGGAACGAGGCCCAAAGTCGCCTGCACCGCTCACAGGAAGAGAGTTTGAGGGATTTGCAGGAAGACCCGGGCCTGGCCCCCATCACCAGCGTGATCGAAGAGATGCAGGGATGGGCCTGTTTCACCCCGAGCGCCGAGCGGCTTGGACCCATAAAGATACCCAAACCAACAAAGCCTATTCAGACTGGCGAGAAAATCGGCCGTAACGATCCCTGCCCCTGCGGCAGCACCAGAAAATTCAAGAAATGTTGTATGCAGCACCAGGCTGCGACCAGATGATTATTTGCAAACAACCAGCGGTATGGTAATCAGAACGGAAAGAAGCGAACTTCAATCTCCAGCTTAAAAAAACAAAATCTATGGCAACGAACCCCTGCTACGGCATCATTCCCGTCCGGTATCACTCCAGTCGGTTTCCAGGAAAACCCCTGACACCAATCCTCGGGAAACCCATGTTCTGGCATGTGTACAATCAGGCCATACAATGTTCCAGCCTGAGCAAAACAGTCCTTGCCACGGATGACGAACGGATCCTGAAGGCGGCCAGGTCCTATGACATTCCAATCCTCATGACCTCCGCTGACCACACCTGCGGCACCGAACGGGTGCTTGAGGCGGCCCTCGCCTTACAGGCCGAGGAGGAGGCGGTCATTCTTAATATTCAGGGAGACGAACCCGCCCTGGAACCGGACATGCTCAGCCAGCTCAGTGGTCCTTTCAGCAACCCCCTGACCCTGGTCACCACGCTCGCCCATAAAATCAGCCGGGACGAGGCGATAAACCCGAATCAGGTCAAGGTGGTGCTGTCAAAATCAAATCAGGCCCTTTATTTTTCCAGGGCGCAGATCCCCTTTCCCAGGGATGGGCACCATGATTCCTACTGGGGCCATATCGGCCTCTACGGGTTCCGGATGAAAACCCTCAGGGAATTTGTGGCGCTCGACCACTCCTTTTTAGAAAAACAGGAAAAGCTTGAACAGCTCCGGCTGCTGGAGAACGACATCCCCATCCATGTGGTCATCACAGAACATAAGGGATATGGGGTTGACCGGCCTGAAGATGTCGCCATTGTTGAAACACTCATCCGCAATCAACACTGAGCTGCCGATGAGTCACATGCCTGCCGCCACCCGCAACATTCTGCTCCTGTACCGGATGCTCTGGTTTGTCATGGCGCCGCTCCTGCGCTTTCATCATCGCATGAAAATCGGCTACGACGAGCGTATTCTCAAACGTCCCCTGCCGCACGCCGACCTGTGGATACAGGCCGCCTCGGTTGGAGAATCCTACCTGGTTGAAGAGATCCTCACCACATTCAGTCCAGTCGAGCCCTTAACCATCCTTGTCACCACCAACACCTCCCAGGGCATGGCGATCCTCAAGGGTATCACCCCGGCCAGCCCGCAGATCACACTCATCCCACGCTACTGCCCGTTTGATCGGCCGGCGATCATGAATAAGGCGATCGCCATGGTCAACCCACGCCTGGTTGTGCTGATTGAAAGTGAGTTGTGGCCGGGCCTCTTATATGGTTGCAAAAGGCAAGGGATCAAGGTCTGTGTGGTGAACGGAAGGATGACGGAAAAATCCATGCAGGGGTATCTGCGCATGGCCAAGATCTGGAAGAGCTTGGCCCCCACTACAATTCTCGCCATGAGTCCAGCCGATGGTCAGCGGTTCAGCGCGGTCTTCGGTGAGGCGCACACCGCGGTCCTGCCCAATATTAAATTTGACCGCATTGTACGGACCGCAACAGAGACCACCACAGCGTCCCCCCTGGCGTCCATCATTCCGGCGGATCGTCCCTTCATCGTTCTGGGCTCCATCCGCATGGAAGAAGAAGAAGCGGTTTCCCACCTGGTGGACGCCTTGCTGCAACAGAAGCCCGAACTCATCATCGGCCTCTTTCCGCGCCACATGGAACGGGTTGCACCCTGGCTCCAGAATCTGCAGCACCACCACATCCCCTGCCAGCTCCGTTCCGATCTTGCAGCACCGGTCGTGCAGTCAACCGTCATCATCTGGGATACCATCGGCGAATTACAGCAAGGGTACCAGCGGGCCAACAGCGCCTTTGTCGGCGGCAGC
>JBFFNY010000310.1:0-2431 GCA_041562955.1 Desulfurivibrionaceae bacterium
GAGACGGCAAGGCAGGGCGGTTTAGAGCAGCAAATGCCACCCCAGGCTGCGGTCATGATATTGGCGCTCCCATCTTCGTTATAGGTGCCGATAACCCAGACAGGTGTCGGGTAAACAAGGGGGTTTGGGCCGAGTGATTTTTTCATGTTTTTTTGACTATGGGTCTGAGGTTATGTGCGGTGTGTCCTTGTCTCATATTTTTTTGACAAGACAGGGGCCGGAATATTTTTTTGAAACTAGATGCTTGTTCTCTGGCGCACGACTTCAAAAAGGGTGATACCTGCTGCAACTGAGGCATTGAGTGAATCCAGCTCCCCGGGCATGGGGATCGAAATTTTATAGTCACATTGCTTGGCCACAAGGGGGCGAATTCCTTTTTCTTCATTGCCGATGACAATACAGACAGGGCCGGTTAAGTCGGTTTCGTAGATGGACTGGCCGCCATCCTTCACTGTGCCGTAATTCCAGATATTGTAATGCTGTAATAGCTGTAAGAAATTGGACAGGTTCGTCACCTGGGTAATCTGTAAATGACTCAGTCCGCCGGCCGCTATCTTTTGCACAGTGCCGCCAAGGGGGGCGGTCCTGTCCTTGGGGAGGATGACACCCGTGACCCCGGCCGCAGCGGCGGACCGTAAAATAGCCCCGAGATTATGCGGGTCCTGGATGGAGTCGAGTGCCAGGAGCAGAGGGGGTGTTGAGGACTCTTCCAGTGCATCTAAAAAGGTCTGTTCATCAACCGTGGCCACGGCCATGGTTTTGGCAATGACACCCTGATGGTTGCATTTGCTGCCGCTTTCACTGGCGATGAAAAAGTCGTCCTCAAATTTGACCCGGACGCCTTGTTCCTTGGCAAGATCAATAATGTCTTGAATCTTGGTCTGCTTCCTGCCCTTTATGATATATATTTCCGCAATGGTCTTAGGGGATTGATGCAGCGTTTCCAGAACAGGGTGAATACCCCAGGTGATAAAGTCTGAATCATTAAACCGTTTCGGTTTGGCGTCATGTGTTTTTCTGGTCATGGTGGTTATAAAAGAGTAATGGCGTTGCCGTTGGCAAGCCGGCGTTGTTTCGCCCGTAAGGCAAGGATAATGGCTTTAAACATCATGGCTGCGTCGTCAATGGTGTCGTTCACCACCACAAAGTCATAGAGGTCGATGTCGCGCAGCTCATTCTTCGCATTGGTAAGGCGAAGCTGAATCGTTGCGTCATCATCTGTGCCGCGTCCGCGTAACCGCTTTCCCTGCTCTTCCCATGAGGGCGGGATGATGAAGATGGATGCGGCTTCGGGGAGTTTGTCCCGGACCTGTCGTGCCCCCTGGATGTCAATATCAAGGACGACGTCCTGCCCCTGTCCTTGCAGCTGCAAAACAGATTGCATCGATGTGCCGTAATAATTTCCATGTACCTCGGCCCATTCGATGAAATCGCCCTGATCTCTCAGGCGCAGGAATTCCTCTTGATCAACAAAATGGTAATCGACTCCATTCTCCTCTCCGGTTCTTGCAGCCCGGGTGGTGTGAGAGATCGAAAAACGAATGGGGCCGAGTTCAGGCATGACCTTTTTCAGGATGGTTGTCTTACCTGTGCCGGAAGGGGCTGATAGTATAATGATATTGCCTTGCACTTAGGATTCCTCATCGTCAAGGGGGGAGGCGGTGAAACGCAGGTTGACGGTCTCAGGCTGGACTGCAGAGAGTATCACATGGTTGGTGTCCAGGATGATGATGGATCTGGTTTTCCGACCCTCTGTCACATCAATGAGTTTTTTCTGCGCCTTTGCTTCGTCTTTAAGCTTTTTAATGGGGGATGATTTCGGATTCACAACAAGAAGTACACGGCTGGCCACCACCGAGTTGCCAAAACCCACATTGATCATACGTTGGTTCATGGTTCCTGCCTATTCTATGTTTTGGACCTGTTCACGAATCTTTTCGATGTCACTTTTGAGATCCACGGTTTTATGAGCAATGGATGAGGATGTGATTTTTGATGCCAAGGTGTTGATCTCGCGCAGGAATTCCTGGAGCAGAAAATCGAGACGGCGGCCGACAGGCTCATCAAGATCCAGAAAGGCCTGGAATTGGCCAATATGGGAGTGAAGCCGGACCACCTCCTCGGTGACGTCGGCCTTGTCGGTGAGAATAACAACCTCCTGCGCCAGTCGCATGGGGTCAAGATCAACACCGTTCAACAGTTTTGTGATTTTTTCCTCAAGTCCCTTTTTCCGCAGTTCCAGAAGTTCAGGCAGAACGGTATTGATCTCGCTGATAACCTTTGAGAATTCCTGCAGACGCTCGGCAAGGTCTTTCTTGAGGTGGTCCCCTTCATCTTCACGCATGGAGGACGATTCGGCGAGAGCGGCGTTAATGGCGGGTTCCAGATCTTCCCATATTGCCTGCATATCCTGTTCCTGTTTCTCTGCGGA
>JBFFNY010000311.1:0-2402 GCA_041562955.1 Desulfurivibrionaceae bacterium
ACACACAGCTCACCCTCATCAACCCGGCCCTCATGACGGCTCAATTTTCCAAAATTTCCCTGAGGTCCGAAGGGATCTCCTTCCGGTTGGTCTCCCTTGACCCAACAAATCCGGAGAATCGCGCAAATCCCTGGGAAGAAATCGCGCTCAAGGAATTCAAGCAAAACGCCGCCAAGGAAATAACGGCATTCACCACAAGGCAGTGCACACCCATGCTCAATTACATAGCTCCACTCTACATCCAAACGCAATGTCTACAATGCCACACCACCCAGGGCTACACCATTGGCGACATTGCCGGCGGCATTTCACTCTCTGCGCCGATACATAAAGACAAAATGAGTCTGGCCTTTGTCATCAGTCACCTGAGCGCCGCCTTTTTCGGCATCGTAACCCTGCTCACCTACGGCACACTCCTCCAGCGCAGCCAAGAGCAGCTCGTCCAGGAGAAAAACAAGGCCGAACAAGCCAACCAGGCCAAATCAACCTTCCTGGCCACCATGAGCCACGAGCTGCGAACACCGCTCAGCGGCATTATCGGCATGACTGGACTCCTGCAGACCAAGACCTTGGACAAAAAGTTCAAACAGCCCCTTGAGGATATTGAGTCCGCCGCCCAATCTCTCATCACGATCATCAACGACATCCTGGACTTCTCAAAGCTGGAAGTTCAGAAACTCACCCTGACGGAAGAATCATTTCATCTGGATGAGCTCTGCCGAAAATGCATACGGCTGATTACCCCCATGGCCAATCACAGAGCGCTCAAACTCCACTACAACCTTGACCGCAATATTCCCCCATGGCTCAGGGGTGACCCCTTACGGCTCCGACAAATCATCCTGAATCTGCTCCAAAACAGTGTTAAATTCACCCCGGCCGGCTCCATCCATCTCACGGTCAGCCTCCAGAAAGAAACCATTGCCAAGACACTCCTGACCTTCGCGATCACCGATACCGGGATAGGCTTGAGCCCGGCGGAACAGGAGACCCTGTTTACCCCCTACCAACAGGGAGACAGTTCAACCGCCCGCAAATACGGAGGAACAGGCCTCGGACTCTTTATCTGCCAGCAACTGACCAGTCTCATGCACGGCACCATCTGGATTGAGTCCTCCAAACAAACAGGGACCACCTTTTTCTTCACCGCAGAACTGCGAAGGGCAGCACCACCCAACCCCCCTCCGTCTCGCACCCCGATCTGCCACCTGGGACGCTTAAAAACAATTCTCCTTGCTGAAGACAGTGTTATCAACCGCAAGGTCCTCAACAAGATCCTGAGCGACCACGGCTACGAATGCACCTGTGTCGTCAACGGCCAGGAGGCCCTCAACCTGGCCACGGTCAAACGGTACGACATCATTCTTCTCGACAGCCGTATGCCGGAACTCGACGGACCGTCAACCTGCGTCGGCATACGAAACACGGAATACGGGCCAACCACACCGATCCTGGCCCTCACCGCCGACATCACCGAACAGGAACATGAGCTCTGCCTTGAGGCAGGAATGGACGAGGTCATCATTAAACCCGTTGACCCCGCAACCCTTGTCCGGACCATTGAGAAACTGATCACGCAATATGCCAGTCCCGAAGACCGTCAAGAAACCGGACCCCCGCCGAACGTCTGAAGTGAACAAAATAGTGAAACCGTTTCCCTTTGATGGTACATCTGTTTAGCTACGGGAATAAGCTGTATAGAAACAAGTGGTTGCTGACATTTACACCGGGAAACAATGGCCTTAATCAACGTTGATGCAGTAGTGAAACACATCATTGCACTTCTGAATAAGAATATCCACGGGGTTGAGCTTCTCACCTATAAACGCAACCGCGGCATCACCATTACAAAGGATCATACCTGCCTGCTCCAGGTGAGTGAACGCGGCTATCACGAGGAAGAGTGGCTCATTGACCAGAACAGTCTTGCGAAACTCCTGAAGACCCTGCTCAAACGGGAATTTCCCCGCAGCCGCAAGGTCCGCATATATCAGTTAAAAACCCCGGATGAGTTTGATCTGGCGCCCCAGCGTAAGAAAATTTAATTTAACCCTTAGAGGTACCGTCATGATGGATGAAAAAACAACGCAGGACATGAACAGTTTGACTGAAACATGGCAGGATCAGGCCAGCAGAACCAAGGAGGCCTTTCTGCGCATCAAGGCCTATCTTGAAGCGATGGACCAGGTCTCCTTTGACTTTAATGCCCGATCCGGGGTGAGTTATTCCCTCCGTCCCCGTCACCAGAACCAAAAAGACCGCACCCTCTTTGCCATGGTGGACGTTATCGATGACGACCCCAGTGACCGCTGGCTGTCGGTCTGCTTTTACGGTGACATGATTACGGACCCTGAATCCAGAGGCGACATCGTGCCCGGCGGGTTGATGGGTGAAGACGGCCA
>JBFFNY010000312.1:0-2397 GCA_041562955.1 Desulfurivibrionaceae bacterium
ATTTTTCCCGCCTTGGTCTTAAATTTAATCTTGCCGTCCTGAGGCATACGGCGTTCGGAAATATCCAGCTTTGCGATAATTTTAATCCGGGCAATTAGAGGCCGTTTGAATTGAGCCGGAATCGTCTTATAATGTTGACACTCTCCATCTAAACGAAAGCGAATCAGGCTTCCGCGTTTGCCAGGCATCGATTCAATGTGGATATCAGAGGCGTCGCGAGCATAGGCATCTTCAATGATTTTATTCACCATCTGCACAACGACACCATCAGCAACGGCACCCTTGTCTTCAAAAGCCTCCTCTTCCTCAACATCCTCTACAAGTTCTAACTGTTCAAAAACATCATCGCCTTCTGTCTCAATGGAAACATGGGACGCATCTTTGCCATAATAGGAATCGATAAAGAGATCAATATCGGACCGAAGAGCCACAGCAAGCTGAATATCCATGAGCTTAATGGACATTTTAACATTATCAGCCCGCAGTCCGTCTGTTGGATTATCAATAGCAAGCAAAAGATTTTGAGCAGAATCGTAGACCGGAACACAACGATTGGTTCGGAAGAATTTTTCCGATATACCCTGCACACATTTGGGTTTTACAGGGGGGTCACCTTCCTTAAAAAGGACAAAGGGGAGATTATAATATTCGCTTAAAGAAGCGCCAATGACCTCACTTTCAATGGAATACTGATCCATGAGAATCGTTTCAATGGCCTTGTTTTGCATTTTTGCAGAATTTTTGGCCTGCTCAAGATCATTTTCAACAATATAGCCTGCAGAAATTAACTTGAAAAAACGACCTGATTTTTCAGCATTACTCTTGATAAGCTCAAGCCGATCACCCGCATTCCGAAAAGAAGAGTCAATGGAACAAACAGCCTCAAGGGCCCGAATGGCCTCCTTCATAGCGCTGTTTTCTTCCTGAGTCACCGCTAAACGATCTAAAACTTCAAGTCGCTCACTCTCAACAAGATCAATATCAGCCAGGGCCTTTTCGTAGGCTTCAACTGCATCAAACGGCTGCTCCAGACGATTATAACATTGCCCTATTTTAAAATGAATCACACCAGGGAGAATGCTGGACCCTAACAGTTTCTGCAACTCTTCAATAGCCTGGGTGTAGAACCCGGCATCAATGAGGCCATCACATTTTTCAAGAAGTTTGTCATCACCTTCTACCGATGCAGCAGCAGCAACTTCCTTATGATGCACATCCTCTGGACCACGAGCAGACTCGAGCCTTCCTTTAATTTGAACATACAGTTTTTGATGTTTTTCAGGGTCAAGCGTCTCAAGCAGTTCATCATAAATACGGCAGGCCTCATTATCGAGACCATGGGTTTTATAAAGTTCTGCTTCAGCAAGCTTATCTTCAAAATATTGTTTTGAGTCTGCCATTTTAACCCTTTTGATTTCCGCCGTCACTCTCATGAGGTAAAAATACAGTCAAGGGAACCTCCACACTTCTCAAATCCAAATGTTGTTAGAGCCGGTTAAGATCAATAACAGAGACCAGTTCTCCAGAACCATCATCCAGAAAACCAGCAACAATTCCTTCTTTTCTTCGTTCAGGAACCCACGAAAAGTCAGCGGCAACACTGACATTGACCAGCTCGGACCCCGTGAAAAAAACAGCCCCCTTGGCCTCACAAAAAAGAACGACCACATTCTTTCCGCACTGGCCGTTACCGTCAACAGGAACATTAACCACAGGAAATTCAAGACGAGCCAGATCCTTATTGCTCCTTTCAGCAAGATCACCGCGAAAACGTGATTTTAAACCAGACCAGGGCCAGGATTTCAATTTCTTCAACTCAAAGGAAATCATCTTTGCAAGATTCCCAGAAAACAAACCGGGTTTTCCATCAAAACAAACCTGCTCAGGGATAAAGGCAACCCGATGTCCTTGCCATGTAGAGGCAACAAGCATTGGCCATGGACAAGTACCTGTTGGTGGCGTTGTTGAGATTTCCATCTTTGCCGGAGCTGGCGGTTCCACAGCCTCACCCGCAAGGATTGCGGTAAGGTATTTCTTTTGATCGACCAAACCACAACGAACTTCATAATGAATGGCATGCAGCTTAGCCTGTCCATCCATGTTGGCAAAAAGATTTTCAATAGGTGCAACACGCCGTGAACAATGATCAAGAACCTGTAAATGATACTGTAAAACAGCTTCACACTCTTTGCTCATGTCGAGAGAAACAGGGACAGGGTTGTTCACAGGAATTACAGAAGGAACACTCCCAGCCAGGATCTGTTTCATCGTTACGCGCTGCTGAGCCAGTTGCTCATTAACCCCCTTGATAATAACATATAACTTAGACATACTTGGCGCTTTGCCAAAGAACGTCTCAACGGGTAACAAGCGCTGTTTCAACAAACTGTCTAAACG
>JBFFNY010000313.1:0-2370 GCA_041562955.1 Desulfurivibrionaceae bacterium
ATGTCAAAATCTTACGGTAATACCATTGGAATTTTTCAAACGGCAAAAGAGTTGAAAAAGAATGTGATGTCCATTGTTACTGATGCGGCAGCCATAGAGGATGTAAAAGATCCCGACACCTGTAATTTATATAATATCTTTAAAATATTCGCACCGCCTGAGCGTACAGCTGAAGTTCGGGAGCTGTATTTGCATGGCGGCGCTGGATATGGATATGTGAAACTGGAGCTTGTTGATATTCTCTGGGAGTATTTTCGTGAGGCACGGGAAAAAAGGGCCAAACTCGTTGAAGACCAAGGTTATCTCAGAGAGGTTCTTGCGGCCGGAGCTGTAAAAGCACGTTCTCATGCCGCAAAGACTATTGATCTTGTCCGTGATCGAATTGGGATAAGGTATTAAAAAAAATAAGAAGATTGACCGAGCCGTTCTCTTGACGACGGGTGTTTATCTTATTGCAGCGCGTTACTGTTCATGCCGATCCAAAATTTGGGTCGGCATTTTTTTTCGTCAAAAAAATGACATGTTTGGTCATGCATAATTTATGGACCAGGAAAAAATTACCACGCTGGAAAAGGAGAATGCCTTTGTTTGATAGGTAATGTGGAAATATTCTTGAATTAAATCTAAGTATATTAGTTTGTTATTTGTAATCGTAGGTGTTATGACTGATAGGGGTTGAATTTGTTTTTCAGCATGGCATGAAATTCGCAAATTTCCTAAGTGTCAACTTTCTGAACAGTAAGAAGGTCTTTAGGAGATAGCAATGGAACAACAGATAATAAATGGGAGTACGGTGATGGCGTCAAGTGAAACAGCATTGGAGTTAACTGTGCTGCTTGAAGAGCTACAGCAGGTAAGGGCAAAGTCTGATCGCCTTTTGTTGCTGAATGAGCTGCACAGCCGTTTGTCCAAGGCCCTTGATCTTTGCAGTATGATTGATGCTTTTTCTGTCTGGTTGATGCCACGGGTTCCCCATGAGCTGTTAGCCTTTGATGCGCCCCAGGAGAACAAACGGCATCTATGCTGTTCGTGTCATGGCCCCCGCCGGCGTGAAGTCATTAAAATAGCGGAGAATTTGTTCTCTGATGCCAAGCAGTTCCCTGTCATGAAAAGTTGGCGTGAGGGTGATTATTTTGTCCATAACTGGCAGCTGGGTTTTCTTGATACCAGTGGTTTGGTTATAGTTCTGCGTCAAGACAATAAATTGACACCTTTGGAAGAGGATATTATTTCCGAGGCCCTGACGGTTCTTTCTGAACCACTGCAGCGGGCAATGGTTTATGAAGAGCTTTTCCTTCAGGCTCAACAGGATGTGTTGACTGGGCTTGCAAATAGAAGGGTTTTTGAGGATCGGATTGGTCCTTTAATGGATAGTGCCCGGCGTCATGGTCATAATCTAACGCTGGTGAGTATGGATCTTGACCATTTTAAGCAGGTGAATGATAATCTCGGTCATGCTGAGGGTGATGCGGTTCTCAAAACAGTGTCCCGTACCTTCTCTGATATGATTCGTTCCAGTGATATTCTTGTGCGCATTGGTGGCGATGAGTTTATGCTTATATTACCCGATACCGATGTCGTTTCTGCGGGAATCTTGGCTGAACGGCTATGCCAAGCTGTTGATGGGCTTGATATCTATTCATCCGAGGCTGTGAAGCTTGGTGTTTCTATCGGACTCTGTCAGTGGCAGGATGGCTGGGAACAGGAAGAGTGGTTACAGCGGACAGATGAGTTGTTGTATAAAGCAAAAGGGCAAGGTCGAAACCGAGTGTGTATGTAGGGCGGTTGCTTGTAATTATATATTGACGGTATTGACCGTCGCATGAAATGATAACGGGGCAATACTTTTAAAAGTATTGCCCCTTTTTTTTCCAAAAAGGAGTCAATTACCGCTTTGGAGCCTCAGTATGAGAATTAAACTTGTCGATACCATTGCCCGAGAAGGCATTGCTTTATTTCCTGAGGATTTTGTCGTTGACGACAGTCAGGATGATCCCCATGGCATTGTTGTTCGTAGTTCAGAGGTTGATGTTGCGGACTATGACTCGTTACTCGCCGTAGCGCGGGCTGGTTCCGGTGTCAATAATATAACAATAGAGGCGGCGACGAAACGGGGGATTTGTGTTTTTAACGCACCGGGCGCCAATGCGAATGCTGTGGCTGAACTGGTCATGATTATGGCGGGGATGGGGGCGCGGAATATCTATCATGGCCTTGATTTTTGCAAGCAATTGTCAGGATTGACGGATTCAGAGGTTCAGCTCCGGGTCGAAGGCGAGAAACGTTCTTTTAAAGGGACGGAATTAGCTGGTAAGACCCTCGGTGTACTGGGCTTAGGGCAAATTGGGGTGTTAGTTGCCAATAAGGGGC
>JBFFNY010000314.1:0-2351 GCA_041562955.1 Desulfurivibrionaceae bacterium
ATGAAATAACGCATCCCCACCACCTCACCGTTCATAGGCTGAAAGCTGCATATCTGTAAAGGTGCCGCTTTCAGTGAGCAGATAATTAATATTACGACTGCGCTGCAGCTCCATTCCAGCCACGGACAACACCTCTTGACTGGCGGCATCCAGCAGGCGCACATTGATAATGACGGTGGTGGGAGTCAGGGAATAGGTCCCGGAGATAATTCCATGGACCGCCTGATTCTCGGCAAGGAGCGCGACATCACGGCTCAGCACCATCTCCCCCTCTTGATTGCGAATGAAGACTGACGGGGTTTTACGAATTTCAGCGACACGAAATCCATACTTGAACAACGTGGTGGACAACGACTCGGTCATGGTTCGCCCAAAGGCTGAAGTCGCGTATAAATTTTCCAGATTGACCATACTGGTGAGAATAATCCTCTCCCCCCTTACCGTACCGCCAGGAAACCGGTTCTCCACAAGTTGCCGGGCCAGATAATCACTAAAGCCGAAAAAATCAGGGCTCGTCACGGAAACCGTGCCGCTTGATTTTTCATAAAAACAGCCGCCCCCCATCAGTACAAGGACAAGAAGCATCAGCGTCGCCAGTCTATTCATAATAGGTTCTCCGATTGTGTAATACCGCGTCGACGCGGGCCATGCCAGCCGCAGCATCATCATGCAACCCCTGGGTAACCGCAAGGGTTGCGGCCTCAGAAAATTGCTCCCGGGCCAGGAGATAGCGGCCCTGCCCCATATACTGCACCCCACGTTCATAGGCGTTAACCGCCTGAGCCTGGACCCCGCCGGGATCCGGAGACGGAGCCGGATTATTCACCAGAACACATCCCGCCATCAGCATGGCCATCAGAACAAAACCCATACACTTTCCCATAACTCCCCCCTATCGCTCCACAACATCTTTGTAGGATTGTATCCCGACCGCAACAGGAGATGAAACAGGTTGACCTGAGCGCTGCAGCAACGCTGCAGCAGCACTGTCAACTTCAAACACGGTGGAACCGCTGGACAGTATCTTACCCGTGCCTGCTGTCAGCAAACGAACATTTAAAAAAATCTGGCCATCGGCCACGGTGTAGGTGCCGGCGACAACCGCATCGACATCATGGACATA
This sequence comes from Desulfurivibrionaceae bacterium, assembly GCA_041562955.1. Lineage (GTDB taxonomy): Bacteria > Desulfobacterota > Desulfobulbia > Desulfobulbales > SURF-16 > JAJRUT01. Next base: position 1,124 of record JBFFNY010000314.1, read on the forward strand.
ATTAAGCTCCCCCATATCTCTGGAGAGCACATATTCACCATGCCCCTGACTGATTTTCATGGAAGGCATCATCCGCACGTCAACCACCTCAACGCCTGCACGCTGCAGTTCATGCAGCATCTGCTCACTGATATAACGGCCCATACCGGACGTCTCATATAATTGTTCCAGATTGACAAAGGACGCCACAGCCACCTGCAACTCACCCACCACGGACTCACGACTGGTGGCAAGGAGTTCGGCCACCAGTTCACGTACCCGCAGGCCAAGCTCAGTTCCCTCTTCTGCCGGGATGAGCGGTTTTTCATGCGGGCCTGCCCCTTGATCCCCGGACAACGAACTTGGCTGTCCGGCGCCGGACTGATACACTCGCGGGGTGCGGTACACGTAGTCGCGGGTCACAGGATGGGGGTAATCAAGGCTGTATTCCTTATACACCTGGTCCGAGGCCAAACTTAAACCTGCTGTAACCAGGGTGAACAGACTGCATAGAACTATTGTTCTCAAAACCATTTTCATCACCATTATTAATTAAGTAGAGCCGGATCATCGGGATGAACAATCTGGCCCAGGCTATCCCGTTCTTCCCCTGCCGGGTAGACGACAAGAACCGTCCTGGGCTCCAGAAAATCCAGGGCATGATGGAGGTCTGCACCAAAAGGATCTGGCGCTTTCTGCGACATCGTCGAGCAACCATTGCAAATCAAAAATAAAAGTACAATTATCTTTTTCACGCGCTTCTCCCACCACCCACACCGTCAATTTCATGGCGTTTTGCCCTGAAACCAGACCAGTGGGAATTTTTTTCCAGCCCCTGCCGCCCATCCCCCAGCAGCAGAAAGACAATTTTTTCTTTTAAAATCAGCATATTACCCAAAGACAACAGGCAGAACAGCCATACCAGGTTTTGTCCATGACCAAGACAAATGCATGACCCATGCCAGCCGCAGAAAGGAGGCTGAGACGATCTGTAAAAAAACACCGAGAAACCTCTTGCCAAACCGGGAAAGATGTATATACTTATGAGGTTCTGGCATGAGGAATATGCCGTTTTTACATTTATATATAGATTTCAGCACATTACGCTGCACAGACATATTGAAATACTTCCAAAGGAAATCTCCACATGGCACGTATCACAGTTGAAGACTGTTTAAGTCAAATTGGTAATGCAAATCGTTTCTCCCTTGTTCATCTCGGGGTCGAGCGCATCAAACAACATAGAAAA
>JBFFNY010000315.1:0-2335 GCA_041562955.1 Desulfurivibrionaceae bacterium
AGCCGATAGCCTGACGGGGCAAAGTCAAAGCCGTAATTCCAGCCCCACAGGGTCGCATCAAGGGTGGGCTCGGCTCCCTGGGCCAGTGCCGTTTTGATGCGCAGGCGGCACGCTTCAAGCTCGGAGACCGTAGCCTGTTTATGCTCCGTGAGGGGCGGCAGTCCGAGGTCTGCCGCCACCCGGCAATAGGTGCGCTGGTAGTAGAGATGGCGAAGCCCCTGCATGTCGCTTGGGCTCAGATCTTCGATACTGTAGCGGATGGTGTCCTCAGCCATGTTTGAGGCGTAATGTCCCCAGGGAATGTAGGAGTTGCTCCGCAGATATTCATATACATGGGTTCCGTCCTGATACTCCCCGACAATCTCACTTGTTCCCTGGGCTCCGGGGCGAAGCACCATGGCCTGTTTGTACGGATCCGGAAGATGGGGGTTGTTGGCAACGGCCTCGTAGAGGGGATGGTTGTGGATGACGGCGCGCCTGGACTGTTTTGAGGAATCGTAGACCAGACCTGTGATGTTCTGCCGGTCATCTTTACTGAACTCACAGGATATTTCGGCGAGGCAGATGAGATCCCTTGGGTCTGTGGAATTTACAGCAAGACTCAGCAGGACGACATCGGGCAGTTTTGCAAAGAGCGGCTCAAGGTCAGCCTGTTCCTGTCGGGTTAAGTTTTCAGAGAAGGAGACCCGGGGGTGTTGCGGCAAACGGATCGCTTCAGGACATGCGGCCTGCTTCTCCGCCCAACTGCCGTTAATAAAGGTTGACCCCTTGAAGCCGAAGGGGTTGGCAATCTCATACACCCTGGTGCTGGAGTCCACCTGGATGCTTCCCGTTGGAAAGTTCTGCCGGTTGTCGACCTCAACCCCTGCCATGAACCCGAGAGTGGAGATACGGGTCTGTTCCCGTAAGTTGGTGACCGTGTAGCTCGGGGTGTGGGACTGAAAGCTGAAGATATGGTCAGGTCGGATGCAGGTGTGTAATTTCATGGGAATTGGTGGGCTGGGGTAATGAAAAAGATAACTGTACCGTGTCAGTGCTGACAACGCCACCTTTTCTCCCCACCCATGACCCGGTTTGTGCAATTTTGAGGTCGGATGGGTCAAGGTTCACTTGATTTCGGCGGGGACGTGCTTATTTTATGACTTTTACCGGCACGATCTCAATGAGAGTGATTGATCCGGAAATAGAGTGTAGTGGCATGAAAAAATTGAACTTTTTAAAATTGTTACTGTCCAGTAATGGACGTGTGAAAAAAAATAAGTTGATCTTAATGAGGATGGTAGAATGAATAGCTTGTTGAAAACAGGGGTGCTGATGGCTGCCATGACCGCGCTCTTTATGGTGGCAGGCCAGTTGCTTGGTGGGCAGGCAGGTGTGGTGATTGCGCTCGGTTTTGCAGTGGTCATGAATTTCAGCGCCTACTGGTATTCCGATAAAATGGTTCTCGCCATGAGCGGGGCCAGGGAGGTGAACCATGCTGAGGCTCCGGCATTGCATTCCATGGTCACCATGCTGGCAAGCCGTGCCGGGATTCCGAAACCGCGGGTGTATATTGTTGATGATATGACCCCCAATGCCTTTGCCACAGGGCGTAACCCTGACCATGCTGCGGTGGCGGTGACCACGGGTCTTTTGAATATCCTCAACCGCCTGGAGCTGGAAGGGGTTGTGGCCCATGAACTGGGTCACATCAAGAATCGCGATATCCTCATCTCAACTATTGCCGCCACCTTTGCCGGTGCCATCAGTTCCCTGGCAACCATGGCGCAATGGGGGATGATCTTCGGCGGTTTATCAAGGGATGAGGACAGCGACGGCGGGGGGCTGCTCGGCAGTCTGATTATGATGTTTGTCGCTCCCATCGCCGCATCCCTCATCCAGATGGCCATTTCTCGGTCCCGCGAGTTCCAGGCGGATGCCTCGGGCGCGGCCATCTGCGGGCGTCCGGAGTCGCTGGCCTCGGCATTGCAGAAGCTGGAACAGTCGAATCGGCTTCGGCCCATGGATGTCAATCCGGCCACCGCGCAGATGTATATTGTTAATCCTCTGAGCGGCGGCGGGCTCGCTGGGTTGTTTGCGACCCACCCGCCGATGAAGGAGAGGATTGCGCGACTTAGGGGAAATTACACATAGGGTTTCGTGTTCAACAACCTCTTTTCCATGTAAAGCGTTCGTGCCCTGTCTTTTGGGCACGAACGCTTTTTTTATGCCCCGTGGGCGACACAATCTCATTATTTAGTATCCATTCTGACCTATTCATGGTTCATTTGCAGACGAAAAAGTCGTTTGCAAATCTTCAATCATCCGGTTCACATATGGCCTTCAATCTCTATAG
>JBFFNY010000316.1:0-2329 GCA_041562955.1 Desulfurivibrionaceae bacterium
AGCAGTTTTCCGTGGGGGACCACCGTGATCTGCAGGAGGTGTGTGCGTCCATCCGGTTGAAAAATCATGATCCGGTGTGTAAGGATTGGGATTCGACCTTTCAGAAAGGGTTTTAAAATCTGCGCATAAATGGTAATGAGGTTTCCAGCGTCATTATTTAAGCTATTGCTCTGGCGTTTAAATTGTTGAATGACGTTTCCCCAGAACAGCTGAAGCAGCGAAATAAAAAACATTAAAAAAATATAGAGGGCCTCCATGTCTAAAGATTTGAAGAAAATGTACACCAACATCCTGGGTGATTCCTTCCCCATGGATATGACTATTAGTTTTGGCGATCAGAAGCTGGTGTACAAGAAACGTACCTGGAAGATTGCCATGGAAGACGGCACGGTTGATGAGCGCGGTATCCGTTACGGCGAGAATCCGGATCAGGAAGCCGCGCTGTATGAGCTGGTGAACGGCAATCTGACCCTCGGTGAGTGTAAGTTCATCGAACCCGGTAATGGTCTGGTGAGCGGCATCCCTGTTGAAGATATGCTCCAGGTCGGCAAGCATCCCGGTAAAATCAACCTCACCGATATTGACAATGGTCTGAATATTATCAAATACATGGTTGACCGCCCTGCCGCCGTGATCTTGAAGCACAACAACCCCTGCGGTTGTGCGGTTTCTGATTCTCTGGCCGATGCCTATAACAAGGCGAATCGTTGTGACCGCATCGCAGCCTTCGGCGGGGCTGTCATCATGAGCAAGCCGGTTGATATTGCCACTGCCGAACTCATGGCCAAGAATTATCTGGAAGTGGTCTGTGCCCCTGACTTTGAAGACGGCACCCTGGAGATTCTGGCCGCCCGGAAGAATCTCCGCGTCATCAAGATGGGTCGCATTGACCGTCTCGCCGAATTTGAAAAATTCCGTTTTGTCGACTTCAAGTCCCTCATTGACGGCGGTATCATTGTCCAGCAATCTGCGGTGAATTCAATCCGCTCAGCCAGTGATCTTCTCGATGCCAAGGCCACGGTCAAGGGCGTTGAGTATGCCTGTGAACGCCAGCCGACTCCCCAGGAAATTGATGATATGCTCTTTGGCTGGGCCATTGAACATGGTGTAACCTCGAACTCCGTGATCTATGTGAAGAACGGCGTGACCACGGGTATCGGCACCGGCGAGCAGGACCGTGTCGGTGTGGCTGAGATTGCCGTGCACAAGGCGTATGTGAAGTATGCCGATGTCCTCTGTTTTGATAAATTCGGTATTCCTTACGCCGATATGGCCATGGAGGTGCTGCGCGGCAAACGTGATCGTGCGGATCAGGAAGGGATTGATGCCCAGACCAAGGAAGACCGTGCGGGTCTGCCGGGCTCCTGTATGATTTCTGATGCCTTCTTCCCCTACCGCGACGGAGCTGATGTCGGTATCCGCGAGGGCGTGACCTCCATCCTGCAGGCGGGCGGTTCCATGCGTGATTTTGAGACCATTCAGGCGTGTAATGAAGCAACGCCTCAGGTGGCCATGAAGTTCACGGGCCAGCGTTCCTTCAAGCATTAAGAATTTTTTTATTACTTCGTTTTTTAAAGCCGTGTAGACTTATAGTCTGCACGGCTTTTTTTGTTTGAACCCTTTGCGCGTGGAGATGCGTTTGATGCGACCTGTTCTCCTTACATTAATTCTGCTGCTCCTTTATCCTCTGCCAGGACTGGGTCAGGACGTGGCGGCCATCATCAAGAAGGTTGAGGATAACCTGAATGGCGACACCGCAGTCATGTCGTTTTCCATGACCGTAACCACCAGACGGGCCACGCGCACCATGGAGATGGAGAGTTGGAGCGAGGGGGACAGCCGGAGTTTCATCCGCATCCTCTATCCTGAGAAGGATAAGGGCGTCACCTTTCTGAAGATGGATAACGCCATGTGGCAGTATATTCCCCGCATTGAAAAAATTATGAAGATCCCCGCCTCCATGATGCTCCAGAGCTGGATGGGTAGTGATTTTACCAACGATGACCTGGTCAAAGAGAGTTCCATCACCAAGGATTATAATGCAACCCTGGTTGGGCAGACCGGGGAGTTATATCATATTGACCTGAACCCTAAAGCAGATGCCCCGGTGGTATGGGGGAGGATCCGTATGACTGTTTCTGCCGATCTCTTCCTGCCCACAGTTGTGATCTATTTCGATGAAGACGGCGAGCAGGTGCGGACCATTGAGTATCTGGATGTGCAACCCTTTGGTGCACGGCAATATCCGACGCGGTGGGTGGTGACCCCCACCAGTCCGGCAAAAAAAGGGAATCAGACGGTGATCGCGGTGCAACACGCGGTTTTTGAT
>JBFFNY010000317.1:0-2308 GCA_041562955.1 Desulfurivibrionaceae bacterium
CCGTGCCGCTGCCCACGGCCACGCCGATATCGGCTTGTTTGAGTGCCGGCGCGTCATTGACCCCGTCGCCTGTCATCGCCACCACATGTCCCTCCCCCTGCAGAATCTGGACGATGCGGAGCTTATGCTCCGGAATCACCCTGGCAAAGATGTTGGTGTTGTCGCGCAAAGCCTGACGGAGTTCCTTCTGGCTGAGCTTGTCGAGTTCTGCCCCGGTTAGCATCTTCCCTTCAATGCCGATGATGGAGGCCACGGCCCGGGCGGTCTGCGGGTAATCGCCGGTGATCATGATGGAGCGAATCTGCGCCCGGTCAGCGCGCTGAATCGCTGCCACCACATCGTGGCGTGGCGGGTCAATCATGGCCTGCAGCCCGACAAAAATGAGGTGCTCTTCGTTGAACTCCTCCTGCTGATCTATTTCTTTGTACCCCATGGCCAGCACCCGCATGGCCTTGGCCGCATACTGATCATTGGTGTCCAGGATCTGCTGTCTGAGTGGTGGGGTAAGCGCCTGCGGAGAACCGTTAAGCAGGATATGGGTACAGCAGGACAGGAGCGCGTCAGGGGCACCCTTGGTGTAGACGAGGAGCTGCTCTTCTTTACCAATGAGCACACTCATCCGTTTGCGTTCCGAATCAAAGGGCAGTTCGTCGCTGCGCTGACCGTGAACACGGACCCCAGCCTTGGCGCCGCTCACCAGCAAGGCCCCTTCCGTCGGGTCACCGACGACCTGCCACTTGCCCTCCACCTCTTTTATGTCGGCGTTGTTGCACATCACACCTATTTCGTACAGAAGCGGGTCTGCATCCCCTTGCACCGTGCCTTGTGGACTGTAGCCGTTTCCGGAAAGGAAGCTTGCACCGCTGAGACTCCAAGTTTGCAGAACCGTCATCTCGTTCTGGGTCAGGGTGCCAGTTTTGTCGGAGCAGATGATGTCACAGGAGCCAAGGCTCTCCACCGAGGCCAGTTTCCTCACCAGACATTGTTTGGCCAAGAGGCGTTTGACGCCAACGGCCAGCGAGATGGTCACCACGGCCGGCAAGGCCGTGGGTACGGCGGCCACGGCCAGGGAAATGGCGATGAAGGCCATGGACAGCAGGGTGGTTGTGGACAGGGTCCCTTCGGCGAGGAGCTCGCGCGCGGAAAGGGCCAGGAGAATGATGGTGCAGATACCGATTATGACAATCCCCAGACGCTGACCAAAATTTTCCAGCCTCCGCTGGAGCGGGGTCAACCCTTCAGCGGATTCCTGAATGAGCTGTGAAATCCGGCCGATTTCCGTGTGCATGCCGGTGGCGACGACGATCGCCGAGCCCCGGCCTGCCACCACAGTGGTTGAGGCAAACCCCATATTGACCTGGTCTCCCAGTTGCGTCTGGGGGGGGAGTACCCGATTCTCTTTGAGGACCGGCACACTCTCCCCTGTGAGGGCGGATTCGTCAATCTGGAGCTGAATGGTAGTGAGGAGTCGGACATCCGCCGGAATCTTATCCCCGGTTTCCAGGAGGATGAGGTCCCCCGGAACCAGTTCTTCGGCCGGGATGGTCTGCTGCTCACCTTTTCTGATGACCAGGGCCTGGATTCGGGTCAATTTTTTAAGGGCATTCAGGGAGCGGTTGGCGCTTAATTCCTGGAAAAAGCCAATGGAGCCGTTGAGCAGAAGGATGGCCAGGATAATAAGGGAGTCGACATATTCGCCGATGATGAGGGAGAAGATGATGGCAAAGAACAGGATATAAATAATGAAGTCTTTGAATTGATTGATGAAAATATTGAGCAGTGATGGTGGCGGCGCTGAGGCGAGCCGGTTGAACCCGTGGACGGCCCGCCGTTGCTCCACCTCCCTGTGGTCGAGACCCTCGGGGGAGCTGGCCAGCTTCGTTACAACGTGTGTGCTTTCCTCAGTGTAATAGACCATGGATGTAGTGTAACAGAGTTGTTTCCGGTCTGTAAAACAGAAAGGCAGGACAGGTACGGTCCGCTGTTTTTTTCTGTGATGCGTTTGGTTCTTGACCCTGTCAGGTTCTTTATCTACACTTGTAAAGAACGTGGGGGTTCACCCTGCGTTGCCACCTCTTTAGAGGTTCTTTCAAGGGATACTTTCATGCCGGCAGATCGAAATAAAGGGATTAATGAGCATCAGATTTATGTCGCTCGGCAACCTATCTTTACACGAAATAAAAAGGTGTACGGGTATGAATTGCTCTTTCGTTCGAGCCTGGATAATTATTTCGATGTGGCGGTTGATGGTGATTTTGCAACCTCACAGGTTTTAAGTAACTCCTTTCTCATGATCGGGATTGAAAAA
>JBFFNY010000318.1:0-2290 GCA_041562955.1 Desulfurivibrionaceae bacterium
AGACAAATCACCCCGAAGAAAACTGAGCATGGACAAAGGTCTTTCCGGCTGGGTTTACTCCAAGGGGCGTACCGCCTTCCTGCAGAAAGGCATGCTCATCGCCCAAAATAATGCTCAAAAATCTGTGCAGCTTTCAGACGATATCGATTCTCTGCTCGGTGTGCCGATGTACATCCACGGGACATTGGTCGGCGTTTTAGAATTATCAGGCAAGGAATCCCATTTCACTCCCCACGATGCCGACATCATGACGGTTGTGGCACACCTTCTTGCCGGCCTGCTCCAGGCGGTAACCCATGATTATGATCTTAAACAATAACCCAAAAACCACCATGCGCCTCATCCTGATCGGTATCAGTTTCGCCCTGCTTCTTGTGACGCCGCACCACGCAAACGCGGCCCATGGCGTTTCCATTGACGGCAGGTTGAAATACCCGCCAGATTTCAGTCAGTTTGATTACACATCAAAAGAGGCGAAGCAGGGGGGGGATTTAACCCTCCACGGTCTTGGCAGTTTTGACAAGTTCAACCCGTTCACCTTAAAAGGCGCCCCCCCGGACGGCTTGCAGGAGCTTTGCTTTGACGGCCTGACCGTGTCCAGCCTTGATGAACCCTTTGCCCGCTATGGTCTCATTGCTGAGGACCTTGAACTGTCCGAGGACAGACTCTCCATGCTCATCAGTCTGAATCCAAGGGCCGCTTTTTCGGACGGCAGTCCCATCACCACAGAAGACGTGAAATTCTCCCTGGAAATCCTGAAATCAGAGGACACACACCCTTTCTACTCCACCTATTTTCAGGACATTGACCGGGCTGAAATTATTGACCCACGCCATATACGCTTTTTCTTCAAGGAATCGAACAGGGAAATACATATTATTGCCAGTGAACTGCCGGTGCTCTCAAAGGCATATTACACCCAGCACCCCTTTGCTGAGGAAGGATTTACCATTCCCGTGACATCCGGCCCCTACACGATTCAATCCTTTTCCCCCGGGAAAAACATTGTGTACAAAAAGAATCCGGGCTATTGGGCCCAGAATCACCCGACCCGGAAGGGTATGTTTAATTTTGACACGATCACCTATAAATTTTTCAAGGACCAGACCATTTCTGTTGAGGCGTTCAAGGCCCATGATTTCGATTTCATGCTGGTCAATATTGCCAAACAATGGGCCCGTGATATGCGCGGTCCACGATTTTCATCCGGAGAAATCCAGAAACAGTATTTACCCCATAAGCTCAATGCCGGAATGCAGGGGTTTGTCTTCAACCTCCGCCGTCCCCTGTTTAAAGATAGAAAAGTGCGGCAGGCCTTAGGGTTGGCCTTTGATTTCACCTGGACCAACAACGCCCTCTTCTTCAATCAATACAAACAGAGTTATTCCTATTTCAGCAACTCCATCTATGCCGCCTCAGGCCTGCCCAGTGAACGGGAACTGCAGCTCCTCAACCAGGTCAAGGCGGATCTCCCCCCTGAGGTGTTCACGACCCCCATCACTCCGGTCCCCACCACCCAAAAAGGCCAGCTGCGCAAGAATTTAGTTATGGCGAAACAGCTCCTCGAGGAGGCCGGCTGGGTCTACCGGGACGGTGCCCTGCGTGATAGCCATGGGTCGCCCTTTGAGTTTGAAATCATGCTCTCCTCCCCTTCCTTTGAACGGGTCATGGCCCCCTTTGCCGACAACCTTGAGAAACTGGGGATTAAAGCCCTGTATCGCACCCTCGACAGTGCGCTGTACATCCGGAATATGCGCCAGTTTGACTACGACATGATGGTCAATGTGTATGGCCAGTCCCAGTCCCCGGGCAATGAACAGCGCGGAATGTGGTCCAGTACTGCCGCAAGACAGCAGGGGTCACGTAATTATGCCGGGGTTGAAAACAAGGGAATTGATTTTCTGGTGGACCAGATCATCTACGCCAGCGACCAGGAAACCCTCACCGCTGCCTGTCGGGCCCTTGACCGGGCGCTGTGGTACGGCTATTATGTTATCCCGAACTGGTATGCCCCGGCCCACCGGGTTGTGTATTGGAATAAATTCAACCAACCGCAAACCATTCCCCTCTATTACTCAACCTTTGACATCCTTATGACGTGGTGGATGAAAGAACAATAATTCCGTTGCGCTTTCACCCTGCCCCTCACCCCCTTATAACCAATGCTCAGTTATATCTTAAGACGACTCCTCCTCATGATTCCCACCATATTCGGCATCATGATCATCACCTTCACGGTGACGCAATTTGTCCCAGGCGGCCCTGTGGAACGGATGATTGCGCAGCTTGA
>JBFFNY010000319.1:0-2250 GCA_041562955.1 Desulfurivibrionaceae bacterium
GCCAACGGTACTGAACCACCATCTGCCCGAACCATTCTTCAATTTTTTTCATATCATTCACATTACTCGTGCCGCATGGACCCTTCGCCACTGGTGTTATACCGTACCGGGCTGCCCTCTCCACATTCCAGGGTGATACCGAAAAGAAATCCGGCCATTCTCCAGAGGGGAGACGACTCGCTCTGGAACTTGTCAGACACACCGACTCAAGATCCCTGATGTTCCATGTCAAAGGGGGGCTGGAATATCCCTGATCTTTTGTTATCCTTACCCTAAAATTGCCATGCAAGACAAGGAGTGTTGCGCTTTTCCACACCAGTTCAACTTCTCAGCACCGGACTCAACAAAAATACTCCAACTGAAAAACCACCCACAATCAGCCCTAAAAAAAATCCTTTGACAGAGTGGCCATCACCGCCTAAAATTCACCTCAAGATTAAAGAGATTCAGGAGTCATCCCATGCCCATCTATGAATTCAAGTGCCAGGACTGCGAAAAGAAGTTTGAGCTCATTCTCAGTTCAGCCAATAACGTTTCAGACGTCACCTGCCCAGAATGTGAAAGCAAGAATATCAGGAAAACCATCTCAGCCAGCAGCTATCGGCTGTCCTCATCCTCTTCAGCCATCCCCGCCGGGGCCTTATCCGGCTGTTCCTCCAAGGGAGGCTTTTCCTGAGCATAACCCACCGCAATCAGGTTGATTGTGCAAAAATAAAAAAAAGTCGTCATGGCAAAACCATGACGACTTTTTTTTTGCTTGCTGGCATGGTGAGACAACACCCGTCACACCCTATTCTAAAAATCAAGCCGGATCGAATAAACGCCCTCCACCAGGGTGGTTTCAACCTTATATCCGGACTTATGAAAAATCGCCTGCATCCCCTTATTCTCACGCAGCACCTCTGCGGTAAAACCGGCGATACCGTTATTCTTGGCAATGGTGACGAGATGGCGGAACAGAAAGGTGCCGATTCCCTGCCTCTGCCATTCATCGCGCAGAACAAAGGCCACTTCCGCACGATTGGTCTCTTCATCCAGATAATACCTGCCCACCGCAACAATATCCTCACCATGGGCCTCAGGGACCACGCCAACGATGGCCACATCCTTGCGATGATCGACATAGACAAAATCCTGGATCTGCTCACTGGAGAATTTCTGCTGATGACTCATAAAGCGATAATAAATGGTCTCCTGCGACAGATTATACACCAGTTCCCGCACCCGCGATTCATCGGTTGGGTGGATGGCGCGGAAATTGAGCAGAATTCCATTGCGCAGGAGCTTTGACGTTTTCATACTTTCATTTGCCACCACAAAACGTCCTTCAACATCTGCAAAATCAGGGGAAATAAACTTTGCCTCCACCGCCTCCTTCAGGAGCGGCTCGCGAAAATCCGGATGGGCAATGCTGATGAGGGCCAGAGCGCGCTCCTGCACATTCTTGCCAAAGAGAAAGGCCACGCCGTATTCTGAGACGACATACTGCACCGCCCCCCGCGTGGTCACCACGCCGGAGCCCGGGGTCAGCCGGCTGACGATTCTGGACAGTCCGTTCTTGGAATCCACCGCAGACACGGCAATGATGGCCTTGCCCCCGTCACTCATACTGGCACCACGGGTGAAATCCATCTGGCCACCAATGCCGGAATAGAATTTATCCCCCTGGGAATCAGAACAAATCTGGCCGGTGAGATCCACCTCAAGGGCCATGTTAATGGCCACCATCTTATCCTGTTTGGCAATAATGAACGGATCATTCACATATTCAGTGGGGCGAAAGGAAAAAAGCGGGTTGCCCGCGACGGTATCATAGAGTTTTTTGGTGCCCATACAGAACGAGGCCACAACCTTACCACGATCCACGTTTTTGCGGCTGCCGTCCACCGCCCCTGAGTCGAGCAGCTCCAGAATCGAATCGGTTATCATCTCCGTATGGATGCCCAAATGTTTCTTGCCGGTGAGATAATGCATCACCGCCGGTGGTATTCGTCCAACTCCGGGGATGCGGCCCATGCCGAACTGCAGGGTGGAACCATCCTCCACCAGGGAAACAATATGCTTGGCAATCTGTTTGGTGACCGCATTTAAAGGTCTTGAAGGCCGCTCAAGGAGGGGTTCATCCACCGCAACCAGCAGGTCAATATCATGCACATCAATACAGCTGTCACCACAGGTCCAGACCATCTGCGGATTAACCTGGGCAATCACAAAAGAACCATTTTCCGCCGCACTCTTGACAATATCCAC
>JBFFNY010000320.1:0-2188 GCA_041562955.1 Desulfurivibrionaceae bacterium
GATGTCACGATTCAGGCCCAGATCCTCGAACTTCTGCACACCATCAAGGCAGCACAAGAGATGGCCATTTTACTCATCACCCATGATCTGAACATGGTTCGTAAATTTGCCGACCGGGTGTACATCATGAGTGACGGTCAAATCGTTGAGGAGGGGCACACCGCTCGTATATTCGAGTCACCATCCCATCCCTACACCAGGAAACTCCTCGCCGCCATTCCATCCTCCAGCAAAGAGGTTGTTCTGGGCACAGAAGATCTGCTGGAGATTAAGAATCTCCGCTGTTATTTCCCCGTGAAAAAAGGATTTTTCAAACGCAGGGTGGCGGACGTCAAGGCGGTGGATGATGTCTCGCTCACCATCAAGAAAGGCACGACCTTCGGCATTGTCGGGGAATCAGGCTCGGGGAAATCCACCCTCGCCTACTGCATCCTTCGCCTCACGCAAAGCACGGGATCAATCCAGTATCAGGGTGAAGATCTGAGACATTTTTCGGCCGGGAAGATGCGGTCACTCCGTTCCGATCTGCAGATTGTCTTTCAGGATCCGTTCTCTGCCCTTTCACCCCGCATGACCATCGGCAATATCATCGATGAAGGGCTTGAGATTCATACCGAGATGAAAAAAGCTGAACGCTTAAAGGTGATCGAAGAGGTGTTGGAGGAAGTCGGCCTTTCAGCGGATATGATGCAGCGCTATCCCCATGAGTTTTCAGGTGGTCAGCGGCAGCGGATTGCCATCGCCCGAGCCATTGTCCTCAAACCCAAATTCATCGTCCTGGATGAACCGACCTCGGCCCTCGACATGACCATACAGGCCCAGATTGTCGAGTTACTGCGGGAGCTTCAGGAAAAATACACGATATCCTATCTCTTCATATCCCATGACCTGCGCATGGTGCGGGCGTTGGCTGATGAAATTGCCGTGATGAAGGACGGGAAGATTGTCGAGTCGGGCATCGCCTCTGAAATATTTGCACATCCGAGTCATATCTATACGCAGACGTTATTCCAGGCGGCCTTTGAGGGGAAAATCACGAAAATGGGTCCTGAACGTTGAGATTCAAGACCCATAAGCACTTTACATTCACGTCCAGGAACGTATCAGCTCCAGGAGGGTCCGTGCCCCGATACCGGATGGCCCTTTCGGAATATACGATTTTTCAGTAAATTTCCAGGCTGTCCCTGCGATATCGAGATGAACCCAGGGGGTTTCATTCACGAATTCCTGCAAGAATGCCGCTGCAGTGATGGTTCCACCGCCTTTGCCACCGACATTTTTCAAATCAGCCACTTGGGACTTAAGCTGTTTCGTATACTCTTTGCCAAGGGGTAGACGCCAAACAGGTTCACCACATTTCCTGCCGGCTGCGGTCACTTTTTCAGTCAGATCATCATCATTGGATAATAGACCTGAATTATGATGCCCCAGGCCGACGATCACGGCCCCGGTCAATGTTGCCAGATCAATAACCGCGTCAGGCTTGTACGTTTCCACACCATAGGCCAGGGCATCCGCAAGGATCAACCGCCCTTCAGCATCGGTGTTGATGACTTCAACGGTCTTGCCGTTATAGCAGGTGATCACGTCCCCTGGCTTCACAGCACTGCCGCTTGGCATATTGTCTGTGGCAGGCACAATACCAATCACATTGATATGTTTGGGTTGCTCTTCAGCAACACCAAGCATGGCCGCCATGACCGCCGCACCGCCGCACATATCATATTTCATGTCTTCCATTCCAGCACCGGGCTTTAATGAAATACCACCAGAGTCAAAGGTCAACCCCTTTCCCACCAGAAGCAGGGTGGGTGCTTTTTTCTTCTTGCATCGATATTCAACAATGACCATACGGGGTTCATCCGCTGAACCCTGATTCACCGCGAGAAGACCGCCCATCTTATGACGAATACATTCCTTCTTGCCGAGAATGGTCGTTTTCACATTATCTTTTTCAGCCAACCCCTTGCCAAACTGGGCAAAATCGGCAGAAGTCCAGAAATTACTCGGCTCATTGGCCATGTCCCGTGCCACAGAACCAATCTGTGCTGCACATTCCGCACGGCCCACCCCTTTTCGAAAAAGTGGTGCATCTGTCTTCGGGAAAAAGGATATTTTCTTAATCTTTGTTTTTTTATCCTCATCATCTTTCTTATGACGATAGAATTCATACCGGCCAAGCAGAAAC
>JBFFNY010000321.1:0-2175 GCA_041562955.1 Desulfurivibrionaceae bacterium
CCGCGATTTTAACATTCTTGAGCAGCTCTTGCAGTTCCTGATTATCAGCAACATTCAACATACTTACGAAATTAACAACCGTTGAAGAGCTGGTAAACGTCACCATATCAACCTCACCGTTCTTAATTTCTTCACGCAGGACCGTGCCTTCATACACCGGAGGGATATTCTGATACACCGGGGCAATAACAACGGTGCCCCCGTTTTCAGTGAGGGTCTGCTCCAGAACCTTTCTCGCCTCCAAGGCGCGCGGAATGAGAATTCTCTTCCCGGCCACCCCCTGTTGAACCATGGCCTCGGCCAGACCATCACCGGTAAAACTCGCAGGGATTAAATCGGCGCTGATGCCATATTCAAGAAGTATATCCGCTGTCACCCGACCAATTGCAGCAATGGACACGCCATGCAGCGCGCGGCAATCCTTGCCCTTCGCCTGTAAGCGCTTAAAGAAATGGTGGATGGCATTAATGGAAGTAAACAAAAGCCAGTCAAAATCAGCAAGTGCATCAATGGCATCGTCGGCCTCTTGCCAGGAATCAGGTGGATGAATTGAAATGGTGGCATGCTCAAGACAATAGGCCCCGTTTTCACCCAGCAGAGAAACCAGTTCACTGGCCTGTTCACGGGTTCGAGTCACAACAATCCGCTTGCCAAAGAGAGGACGACCTTCATACCAGTCCAGTTTCTTGCGATAATTGACCACATCGCCCACAATCGTCAGTGCCGGAGGCTTAATCCCCTCTTTTTCGACAATATCGGATATCGTCTCAAGCGTCCCGATCACAGAGCGTTGAAAAGGCATTGATGCCCAACGAACCACAGCCACCGGTGTTTTCGGGTCACGCCCGTGTTTAATGAGATTTGCTGTGATGGACGGCAGGTTCTTGATGCCCATGTAAAAAACCAGCGTCCCGACACCTGTTGAAATCTTATCCCAGGCGATACTGGTCTCATCCTTGTCCGGTCTCTCATGCCCGGTAATAAAGGCAACGGAGGAAGTACAGTCACGATGGGTAATTGGAATTCCGGCAAAGGTTGCCGCGGCAGATGCCGAGGTGACACCGGGAACCGCTTCATAATCCAGTCCAGCCTTCACCAGCTCCTCAAGCTCCTCGCCTCCACGACCAAAGATAAAGGGATCACCGCCCTTCAACCGCACAACGATTTTACCGGCACGAACCCGATCAACCAGCATCCGGTTAATTTCATCCTGGGTGTGGGTATGGCGTATCCCGCCCATTTTTCCGGCGTAAATAAGTTCTGCGCCAGCAGGAACAAACTCCAGGAGCTTATCGCCTGCGAGGTAATCGTAAATTAAAACTTCGGTTTTTTGCAGAATTTCCTTGCCCCGGACTGTAATCAATCCCGGATCACCAGGACCTGCGCCAATGAGGTAGGCTTTGCCTTTTTTTGTTGGAGTCGTCACGTTTATATCTATATGTGAAAATTAATTAATTTAGCTTAAAAACTTGTTCTTTTAACGCTGCTGCGAGGAAAGGAATCATAAGCTCATGGTGGCCAATAAAATTATACCCTCTGCCGCCTGTGGCCGTTGGTCTATTCACCACATTCGTCATGGTTCTATAATGACGAATAAAATCAAAATTAGCCGTAGTGAAGTCACCAACCTTATACCCTAAATTACGAACAACCGTGAGAGCTTTAAGGAAAACTTCAGGGAGAAGAACGGCTGAACCCAGATTCAGATACGCGCCCTTTTCCAGCCCACTGACAAGACGGCAAAACAATTTGAAATCATGATGACTGGTGGCACCGATCGCACCACCATCGGCAGAGGGATGAATATGGCCAATGTCGGTGCCAACAGCAACATGAACCGTTACAGGGACATCGAGTTTATACGCCATGGCAAGAAGGCTGACATTATTATGGGGAAAATCCTGTTCTACAAGATACCTCCCCATGGCCTGGCCTAAACCAAGACCATCTCTTGCCCCCTGATTGATCCCGCTATTCACCACCTCGCCTGTTTCCTTGGCTGCACCAAAGGCCCCATCCCCGAGAACCTGACCGACATCTTCAGAGGTCCGGCCGACCATGGCAATTTCACTGTCATGGATAATGCCGGCGCCATTCAGCGCAATACCCTGGATGAGCCCTTGTTTCATGAGATCAATCAGGATGGGATTCATCCCTACCTTGATCACATGCGCA
>JBFFNY010000322.1:0-2124 GCA_041562955.1 Desulfurivibrionaceae bacterium
CATGCATCTCATACTGGACCGGGAATTATCCGTGGAAATCAGAGAAAAAATTACCGCCATAGCCGAATCACCCACACAGGTTCAGGGGATTCATGACTTGCGTACTCGACAATCCGGCCAAACGAAACTCATTCAACTCCACCTGGAATTAGCCGCCCAAATGACCCTGGAAGAGGCCCATACCCTTGCCAAAAAGGTGGAGCAGGATATCCACGCCGTTCTTCCAGATGCGGACGTTATTATTCACCAAGACCCTATTGGCCGTTAGCCCTCATACAACGCAGAGGTGCCCGGACCGTCAATGCACCATCATGGCTCAAGACCTGTCTCCTTCTCAGAACCTGCACCGTTCAAGTTCTTCCGCTTCAAGATTAAATATTTTGGAGAAGGCCTCTTCAATGGATGTCGCCCGGGGAAACCACTGGCGCAAACAGGAGGATTCAAGCTCCCATTCACGCTCCGTCAAAAGAAGTTCCGCCTTGATTTGACCCAAAAACTCCTGCAGCTCGCCTTCATTATTGACCTCGGAATAAATCATGTAATCACAGTTTTTCCGAAAAAGCATGATGGAACCCTCGTACTGCTCCCGCTTCCGGGCAAAGCAAGCCACCGTGTCCTTCAGACGCTGACCAATCTCATCATGAACCTGATTGCTGACGACAAAACCGTATTTCCGCTGTAACTCATTCAAATTGGTAAAGTTAATGAGTTGCAGCTCAAACCCCTTCTCGCCTGCCTCCCCCAGAAGATTCAAATCATCAAGAACCAGAAGGTACCTGTAGCTGAACAACTCACTCAAGGCATCGCGGAAAAAAGTATCCCTCCGAAAATATTCAATCTCCTGCATAAATCCGGCGGTGGGAATGAGCTGCACATCCTGTAACACAAGCGACCCCGCAATGGCGGTAAGCACCTCCACCACCCCACTATCGAGATGGTTCAACGTGGCCTCATTACGGAGAACAACCAAGGCTTTCTGGGTCGACAGGGATTTTTTATAAGGCCTTGTCGAGACAAGGGCCTCGTACACATCGGCCACCGCTGTAATACGAGAGAGAAGATCAATACTTTCCCCCCGCAGCCCCAGGGGATAACCGGAGCCGTCAAGCCGTTCATGGTGACGTAAAATAATATACGTGATCTGATCATCCTGCAGCCGCGGCGCAAAGAGTTTCGCGCCAATAAGGGGATGATAATTCATGATGCGCCGATCCTGGCTATTGAACAGATCCGGCTTTAAGAGAATATTATCCGGGATAGCGGTCTTGCCGATATCATGGACAAGGCCGGCTAATTCCAGAATCTCAACCTGTTCATCCGCCAACCCCATCGCTACACCAATCTGTTTGGCAATCTTCGCCACCTTCATGGCGTGGGCGTAGGTTGTGTAATCCCGCCCGGCCATGATTTCGTTCATGCTTTCAAACAAATCCCTGATAAGGGTATCTTGATCAAAACTGAGTAAAGAGTTCATAATACCTACTTTACAGCATCTCACGCGTGCTATTCTATTTTTTTCTCCTCGCCTTCACCACAAGCGGTATCGAAGTTGCGGCTCTCGGCACAGGGACCTGTGGCGGGCAAGAGGCGCAGACATCATTTCCCAGGGGGATGGTGTTAGGCACAGAACAGTATAACAAGGAGGGAGGACTGAAAAAGAGAACAAATGGAGGGGGAGGGATCGAGAACCTGCTTCATCCTCATCATTGTGGGGACTGTTTTCAGGTGCGAACAACCACCTGAAAATAAAAAAGGCTGAAGATGCGAGAAAGCATCTTCAGCCCCTTTGCAACTTAGTCTTCAGAAACAGTGATACAACCTTCTGGACAAACCTCAACACAGGTCTCACAGCCCAGACACTCATCAATTTCAACAGCTTCAGACTTACCGTCTACAAGCTCAAGAACTGAAGCAGGACAGGCATTAACACATTCTTCACAACCGGTACACTTATCTTTATCAATCTCTACATTCCACGCCATATCAATCTCCTCATCTTACGAGCCAAACAAGCCCTTTGTTTAAAAAAATAACTATCAAATCAACAGCCATTTATACGTTCCAAATTCTTATCGTTTTGCATAACTCAATTAGAGGGATATGCCAACAAAAAGAAGCATACAG
>JBFFNY010000323.1:0-2117 GCA_041562955.1 Desulfurivibrionaceae bacterium
CCGGAAACACGCGCCACTTTTTTCGCCACGGCATTCACAAACTGCTCAGGCTCTCCATACACCGTTACAGCCTTGCGTGCCCGGGTCACCGCGGTATAAACCAGCTCTCGGCCAAGCACCTTTGAGGAGCCGGCGGGAAGCAAGAAAGCAACCTTGTCATATTCTGAGCCTTGACTCTTATGCACCGTGATACCGTAGGCCGGAACGTGAGCGGGGAGTTTGCGGAGGAGAACAAACCGCAGCCTGTCACTGGTATTAAAACAGCCGTAGAGCCGTTTGTTTTTTTCGACAACCACACAGGTATCACCATTATACAACCCCTGGGAATGGTCATTGGCCAAAACCATGAGGGGTAACCCGTGATAATAATCCTGGGTGGCCTGATTCAAACTCTTGGCAACCTGGGCATTGATATCATCCACACCAAAGACACCGGTCCGATGACAGCAGAGCACCCCAAACTTCGAGAATCCTGTTAAAAACTCTTCCGGCTGTTCACCTGCAAAGGTTTCACGCACAGCCGCGACAAGACGGGGCAGGTCTGGAGGACACAGGGTGACGTCTGGGTAGCGGTCATCCTGAAGAACCTGCAGCCCCCCCTGCCCATCACCGTTCTTGATCAACTCACTCAGGAGACGAATCCCGCTGTCCTCCTGAAAGCGGAAACTCCTGCGCAAGGTGACAATACTGTTGGCCAAGGCATGCTCATTTTTCTCAAAGGGGACCGCGACCTCAACCCCCCGGGCAAACGTTCTGAACTCCTCCGTAAACCCTTCCCCGCCCGAACAGATCTCACCCAGCACCGCACCGGGCTGCACCGAAGCCAATTGATACTGATCGCCAAGGAGGATGAGCTTGCAGGCCTGGGGCAACGCCTGCATCAGACCTGCCATCAGCGGCAGATCCACCATGGACGCCTCATCAAGGAGCACGACATCAGCCTCGAGAGGATGGTCTGAATTATAACGGAAACCGGAGCGGCCATAACCGAGAAGGCGGTGGATGGTCATCACCGGCAGGGTAATTTTTTCTTTGCTATGCGGATCGATATCAAGGGAGCCGATGGTCTGGGCCAGAGATTCCTGCAAACGGGTGGCGGCCTTGCCGGTGGGGGCCGCAAGCATGATGCGGCACGCTCCATCATGGGCGACGTGCAGGGCCAGAACCTTGGCCACGGTGGTGGTTTTCCCGGTGCCCGGCCCACCGCTGATCACGGAAAAGGAATGACATAGGGATGATAAGGCGGCAAGCTTCTGGTCATCCACTTCACCCTTATCCGATTGCGGGAATAACCGGGCCAGGACCGGCTGCACCTCTGCAGCCACGCCCATTGCCACACCACCCATGCGGACACGATCCGCCACAATGGTCTCATCCCTGAAATAGCGATGCAGATAGAGGTACTCCTGATGCAGAATCAGGGGGCAATAGTCCCCCTCTTCACCGACCAGTTCGGTTGCAAGCAGAGTCGTCTGTAGCTCCTGAAGGTCCATGCCGCCGTCAAGCTGATCAAGGGCAACACAGACATTCCCCTCACGCCTGGCCTGAATCACAGCCCGCCCGGCCCTGTAGAGCAGCTCTGAGGAACCGCCAAGATCGGCAAGGAAACGGCCGAAGGAGCGGTCCAGCTGGTTCGGATCGTGATCACCCCTCATGACTGCACCCCGGTAGCCGTCAGTAACACATCCAGATCGGACATGAGTTCCGGGGACGGCCTGTCCCAAAACACACCGGTCCTGTTATTGTCCCGAACAGCGCCGCGCAGATACACATAAAACACCCCGCCGAAATGACGCTCATAATCATAATCAGCAAGACGGGAACCCAGATAACGGTGCAGGGCAAGACTGTACAGATGATACTGGAGGATATAACCGGCCTGAATCATCGACTCGGTCATGGCCTCAACACCGTAGGATGCGTGGGTATTGCCCAGATAATTTGATTTCCAGTCGACAATGTAATAGCGATCCTCACGCTTGAAGACAAGATCCACAAACCCCTTCAGAAAACCCGTGATGAGCTGAAACCCATATCCTTCGAGCTGACCGTACCAGGGTTCACCGCCTGCGCCCCCATGCCTGCGAAACAGCGCGGCACATTCAGCACTCCCTACA
>JBFFNY010000324.1:0-2092 GCA_041562955.1 Desulfurivibrionaceae bacterium
CGCAGCCCCCTCCTCCGAATTTGCGGACTCGGTGCGGTGGTCATGCCTCTCTTCCTGCTCCGCTGGGATGAGGTCGTGCCCCGCCTCTTCTTGGGCCAGAAAGGCTGCCAACGCCGCCATAAATCGATTCTTCACTTCCAGGCGGCGCCGCTCCTTTTTAGGAAAACAGTCCTGGGGCAGGAACCGGCCCTGAAAGAGCAGGGGACGACCCGTTTCAGCGACCTGGTCGGACAGACCGGGTATCTCGCGCAGACGCAAGGTCAGCCTCATGGAGTCGTGCACCGAGACATCACCAGTATAATGTGCCCCAAGACAGGCTGCCGCCTCGGGCGGTAGCGACTTCGCCCACCCCCTATGACCCGCCATGGTCATGAGCAGCCCCCGCTGCATATCGGCAAACAACCCCACCCCCAGCCCCTGGCCCAGTTTCGGCAACAGCGGCTTGATATCCTGCACCAATCCGCTGAAATGGCGGCAGACCTGCCCCATGACCCGAATGGTCTCACACTGCCAGAACAGCTCCTGGTCCGCCTCTGTCGTCTTCTCATCCTGCCACCATTTCAGCAGATCAAGGTCATCGGCGCCGCAGGGAGCGAAACTGCCGTACAGCTCCAGCCCCATATGGAAGGTGGCCGTGAGTTTGTACAGGAGAAAGTTTTCCTCCGGTGACGGCAACACCCCCATTTCCCGGGGAAGGTAGAGGGTCTCGGTATCCGTCTGGGGAAGCATCGCCGGCTCAAGCACAATGTCCCGCCCCGTCAGTCCGCGCAGATACGGACCAAGCCTGCTCTTCGCCTCAGCAAGACTTAACCCCGTCTCCCCCCGCAACTCACAGAGAAAGACGTCCTCCACCTTTTCCATGTAGAGCTGCGCCTTACGCAGCCCCTCCGCCTCATATACATCCAGAATCCCGTGGACCCACAGGGGGATCTGGTCGGGCTGCAGACAGGCTGAGGCCTGAGCCAGCATGGGAACAAAGGCCATGAACAGGGCCGAACTCACCGGCCAGATCACGGGAAGCTGGTCCAGGGCGGCCTGTTTACCCATGGGATCAAGCCGGCCGATATCCTCAGCCAGCTCATCCAGCTGCCAATCATCCATATCCCCAATCACCCCGCCCAGATAGGACCGGATAGCATCGACGCCGAGATCCGTCATAGGATGCTGCTTGCCATATCGTTAATGGCGGCCAGGAGCTCATGATCATCGGTGAGGGCTTCACTGATCCCGGCGCGCAGGGCTATACGGGGAGGTACCCCGCTGCGCATCAAAATCCCGGTGTGAATCAGCAGTCGTGTGGAGGCCCCTTCCTGCAGCCCTGCATCCTTGAGCCCGCGGGTCATCCCTGCAAAACGCACCAGTTTCTCTGCCATATCCGGATCAACACCTCCTTCCGCAACGACGATCGCCGCCTCTTTCTCGGCTGAGGGGTAGGTGAATTCAATGGCACAAAAACGTTGGCGGGTGGACGGTTTCAAATCCTTCAGGACACTCTGATAACCGGGATTATAGGAGACTGCCAGCATGAACTCCGGAGGTGCCGTCAGCAGCTCCCCCAGCTTCTCAATGGGCAATTCCCGCCGATCATCCGCCAGGGGATGGATAATCACGGTGGTGTCCTTTCTGGCCTCGACAATTTCATCCAGATAACAGATCGCTCCGGCCCGGACCGCCATGGTCAAGGGGCCATCCATCCACACCGCTTCACCGCCCTTGAGTAAATAACGCCCGACCAGGTCGCCGGTGGACAGGTCATCATGGCAGGAAACGGTCACCAGAGGCCGGTCAAGCTCCCAGGCCAATCGTTGCATAAACCGTGTCTTGCCGCAGCCGGTGGGCCCCTTTAACAAGAGGGGAATTCTGTTCTCATAGGCGGCCTTACCGAGCAGCACCTCATGCCCCTGTTCTATAAAAAAAGGCTCTTCATGAATACGATGCTCATCCAGTCTTTCACGTTTTGCGTCCATAGCCACTCCAGAGTTCAAACCTGCATTGAGGAAAAAATCATGACCCAAATATAACTTTAACGCCCTTTACACCCATGTCAATCAGGAATAAGTGGTGCAGGACCGGGATTCATATCCAGTCAGGC
>JBFFNY010000325.1:0-2082 GCA_041562955.1 Desulfurivibrionaceae bacterium
GATATGTCAAAGACATGCCCCTTTCTTTTGAACCAGGTGGCGAGACCACCGAGTTTAAAATGATACTCGAGCAGAAGAACATTATGTCCAGCCTTGGCCAGACGATTTGCACAGGTCAGACCACCAAGACCAGAACCGATAATGATGGCATCGTAATGTGATTGTGTTTCTTGTAATGGAGTAAAAGGCATGAGTTAAGAAGAATATGAGTAATGAGTGAAAAGTACGGCGTTTAAGAACGGTTTAAACAACCTCTACTTCAATATATGCTGGTTCATGATGGTTACACCACTAAGCATCGCTCCCACAATGCCCAGAAAGCCCTGATCAGTTCCTGCGATAAAGATATTTTCATACGGGGTTAACCCGTCACGAATCTTTATAGGGCTGCCATAAACCGCACCTTCTGCCTTGGCAGTGAACCGTTCAATGGTAAGAGGTGTAAAGCTATCATGATATACTCTATTCTGGGTATAATTCCCAATAATTTTACTCACCGTCTTCTCGGTCTCGACCTGGCACTGCTTTTTCAAGGCCGTGTAGTCCGCTCGGGGGGTGTCGTGCCAGATCTTGTAATTTGCACTATTCGTAACCCGGACCTGAAAAAAATCTCCTTGATCCAGATCGTGAAAATTTTCAGGAAAACAGATCACCCCCCAGCTCGGGTCAATGGCGCTGGCTGGTCGGTGATACTCAAGACCCTCATGGTTGTTGTAAAATATGATGGTATGGTCTGAATCCAGAACCTTTTTTTCTTGTATCGGCAGAACAGAGATCGTTTCAACGAAACTCATTTGCCCCAGATGATCAGACTTGTTTTTAGGCCAATCAATTAATTTTGCGGTGCCTGGGGTACCGATTGTTGAAAGAATCGTATCACAGGTGATGCGACTGCCATCATCAAGGACAACACCACTACTTCGATTTCCCTCGCGAGTTATATCTACAACCTTTGCCCGGAACTTAATCTTACCGCCGAATTCCTTATAATGATTCACCAGAAGCCAGAGGAAATCTTTCATATTGCCGTCAGGGCGAAAAAAACCTTCCTGATACAAGGCCCTGAACATGATGACAAACTGGCCAAGATCCATGTCATGCTCTTCACTGTTCCCATAGACCATGAGGGGAAGCAGAAGCATGTCCTCTAAAATCCTATTGTGAAGATGGTGATGGAGAAATTCCCGGGCTGATTGCCAGGGGACATTGGCAAACGGGTCAATACAGTCGATTGTGGTGACTAACTCCAGAAAAGATTGAACATCCTGGGGGAATACATCACCAATACTCTCAATTAACAGCTCTATATTGTTTGAAAATTCAAGAGAGGCTTGAGGATAAATAATTTTTGAAGAAAATTGCTGATGGGTCGTAAATTCTTTCCGTGACAACTTGAGTTGGCGAAAGAGCCGATTCAAAGGAGCTTTCTTATCCCCTTTTTCAGCAAAATTTGTCATGGCATGGAGCCCTGTTTCAAGCAGGAATCCTTGCCGAGTGTAATAGGAATTTAACCCACCAGGAATGGTGTGTTGTTCAAGAATGAGCGTATCAATGCCGAACCTGGCGGCCCGAATGCCGGCAGCGATCCCTGACAGGCCGCCGCCTATGATAATAAGCTGAGTATCAGCCACAGAAACTATTTGTCAGCAAGTTTGGGTTCAAGATAATTGACACAACTGGATAATGTGGCCAGTTCGGGATATTCCTCTTCAGGAATTTGTAAACCATGGCGCTTGCGCAGTTCCATAACAATATCAAGAAAATCCATGGAATCAAGATCGAGCTGATCACGCAGAGGCTGATCCGGATCAAGTCCGTCAAACTCAGCATCTTCATCAATATCTTTGATAATTTCCAGGATTAAGTCTTTTATTTCATTACGGGTCATTGAAAGGCCTTTATATAAAAAAAGCTAAGTATTTAATTATCTTAACTTTAAAATTATCGATTTTCTTACGCTGTAAACTTTTTGACAATCACCACCGAATTGATGCCGACCATGCCGAAAGAGTTATTCAATATGACGTCCACATTGTCAAGTTGTTTCGGAAAATTGGCGACAATATTAGGCAAATCACAATC
>JBFFNY010000326.1:0-2063 GCA_041562955.1 Desulfurivibrionaceae bacterium
TAAACAGGCTACGGTCTCCGAGCTTGAAGCGTGCCGCCTGCGCATCAAAACGGCACTGGCCCAGGGAGCCGAGCCCACCCTTGATGCGACCCTGTGGGGCTGGAATTACGGCTTTGACTTTGCCCCGTCAGGCTATCGGCTGAATGCCTCCCACCAGATGATCCACCAGCAATTCGGAATGGTCCCGGCGGCGCAGGAAGACGCAACCCCCTTCTGCTGCGGCGACCTGATCCATGACTGGTGCGTGCGCTACAGGGAAGAGACCGGCCAGGAGTTGTTTCCCGACTACATAGGCTGTATCCGCAACAACTCCCGGATGGACGGGGGAACCGGGGAAAAAAGCCTGATTCTCTTTGAAGACGAGTATTGTCTGGGATTTATCCCCAAGGCCCAGACCTCCCAATGGGAAGTGCAGCTCATGGCCACCTGTGGTGGCAACATCCTTGACCTTTCCACTGCAGGGCGCGCCAGCATTGACACCGCCTTTTATCGCATTGTCAGAGGGCTACACCAGCTTGGCTTAAAACTCATGTGCACCATTGAATATTCTTCCAGATTTACAACGAGTTCAGACCAGCTGCTGCTCTATTCATTTCTCCCGAAATTACCTAAATCACCTGGAGCCTTCAGCGAGTCACAGCTCCGCTGGATCACAGGTCATTTCCCTGAAGATTTTGCCCAGGCTCTGCGCTGTGTTATCAATTCATAACGCGCAAAAAGGATATTCACCATTTCCCTTTGTGAATCTGTCCTTTTTCAGTTACAATACCCCTCTTTTCAGCAAGATATCTTAACAACATTAACAGGAATTCGTCATGGCAAAACCGGGTTATTACGGTCAATGGGGGGGAGCTTTCATCCCCGAAGTCCTTTTTGAAACTTTTAAAGAGTTGAATCTCGCCTTTGAAGCCGCAAAGGCGGACCCTTCATTCTGGCAGGAATACCTGCAGCTCATGGCGACCTACTCCTGCAGACCCACGCCCCTGACCTATGCGGAGAACATTTCAAGACATCTTGGCGGCGCCCAAATCTACATCAAACGTGAAGACCTGAATCATACAGGTGCCCATAAGGCCAATAATGTCATGGGACAGGGGTTGCTGGTCAAGCGGATGGGCAAGAAACGCGTGATCGCCGAGACCGGTGCGGGCCAACACGGCGTTGCCACCGCCACCATGGCGGCCAAATTCGGTTTTGACTGTACTATCTATATGGGCGAGGAAGACGTGCTCCGGCAGCGCCCCAATGTCTTCTGGATGGAAAAACTGGGCGCCACAGTGGTTCCTGTCACCTCGGGAACCAAGACGCTGAAGGATGCCATCAATGAAGCCTTCCGCGACTGGGTCACCGACATGGACGACACCCATTACGTGATGGGCACGGTATGCGGCCCCCACCCCTTCCCTGAAATGGTGGCCTGGTTTCAGTCCATCATCGGCACCGAGGCCCACAAGCAGATTATTGACTTTGGAGGGAAACTGCCTTCACGGGTCTACGCCTGTGTGGGCGGAGGCTCCAACGCCATGGGTATTTTCCAGGGATTTCTCGACACACCTGAGGTTGAACTTGTCGGGGTTGAAGCCGGAGGCCTAGGTGTTGATTCAGGTGAACATGCAGCACGTCTTGCCTCAAAAGACGGCTCTCCCGGCATTGCCCAGGGGTATCACACCATGTTCCTCCAGAATGATGACGGGCAAATGAATGACACCTACTCGGTTGCAGCCGGCCTTGACTATGTCGGCGTATCCCCCATCCTCACCGATCTCTGGGAAAAGGGGCGGGTTCGTTTTGAAGCGGCAACGGACCAGGAGGTCATGGATGCACTGGACCTGACCATGAAGATGGAAGGCATTATTCCGGCGCTGGAATCGAGTCATGCCTTTGCCCAGGCCTATAAAGAGGCCGGCAGCATGGGTACGGACGAATCCATCATCATCAACATGAGCGGCAGGGGCGACAAGGATATCTTCACCATAGCCCATGCCTACGACGACCCGTCCTGGAAAGAATTTATCATCAAGAAAGGAGCTGAATATGCAGCTTGAAAAATATATTAGAGCAGA
>JBFFNY010000327.1:0-2052 GCA_041562955.1 Desulfurivibrionaceae bacterium
ATTCACAACCCACCTTGCCCTTATTCGTGAGTACCTCGACAAAGAAAAGATACAGTACCAATATCTGGACGGCAACACCCCTGTCAAGGAACGCAGTCGGCGAGTCAAATCCTTTCAGGCAGGTGAAGGAGATCTCTTTCTTATTAGCTTAAAAGCGGGAGGGGTCGGCCTGAATCTAACAGCCGCAGATTACGTCATTCATATGGACCCCTGGTGGAATCCAGCAGTGGAGGATCAGGCCTCGGATCGAGTCCATCGCATTGGCCAGATGCATCCTGTGACCATTTACAGATTGGTTGCCACCAACACCATTGAAGAGAAAATTGTCGCCTTGCACCACGACAAGAAAGAACTGGCCACGAGTCTTCTGGACGGCACATCATCGAGTACCGCAATTAATACGGAAGAACTGGTGCGCTTGTTACAGGAACAAGAGTAAGCGAAGGGACTGAAAAATGACGGTCTCGCCCCGCATCTCAGGTCACAACATTATTAGCGTAGGACTCAGACCTGTTTATTCTTCACCATCTCATAATAATCGTTCCCGTGGGCATCATTAATGACGACGGCAGGAAAATTTGCAACCTTGAACCGAAATAAAGCCTCAGGACCCGCATCCGCAAAGGCCACAACCTCAGCTTCAACAATGCATTTCGACAGATAGGCCCCTGCGCCACCAAAAGCTGCCAAATACAAGCCTTGATGTTTCGTAATAGCCTCGCGGACCGGTATTGACCTCATGCCCTTGCCCATGGTCGCGGTTAAGCCTAAATCCATCAATCGTGGCGTATACTTATCCATACGATAACTGGTGGTCGGACCTGCCGCACCGATTACCTGTCCGGGTTGTGCCGGGCTTGGCCCAACATAATATAACAGTTGACCAGTCAGGTCTACAGGCAGGGACTTTCCCTCATCAAGCAAGGCTTCAAAACGACGATGGGTTTGATCCCGCCCGGTGTACAAATAGCCATTCAAGCCGACAAGATCACCAGCCTTAAGGGATAGAATCACATCAGGAGTAAAGGGGAGATCTATGGATTGAAGATCTCCAAACAAATCAGGCGTATAACGTAGAAGAGACATAAGTTACTCGAGTTAGCGTTACAGGGGGGTATTCTGAATAGGCGCACGAACGACCATTACAAAATTATTTTTTTATACCGATGCGCATGGCATTGAATATTCACAGCCACAGGCAAACTTGCGATATGGGACGGGAAAGGCTCAATATGAACCGCGAGGCTCGTGTGGTTCCCGCCAAGGCCATGCACCCCCATACCACGCTCATTGATCTCCTGCTTGATCTGTTGTTCAAGTTGAGCAATATCTTCACGGGGATGTGGTTGCCCCAATGGCCGCAACAAACTTTTCTTGGCCAGCAGCGCTGCCTTCTCAAAGGTTCCCCCCATACCAACCCCTACAGTAACAGGGGGGCATGGGTTGGGCCCAGCCTGAACCACAAGTTCCACGACAAAATCTATCATACCCTGAATACCTGCAGAAGGAGGAAGCATGGTCAGACCGCTCATATTCTCGCTGCCGCACCCCTTCGGCAATAAGGAGATATGGATCTCATCACCGGGAACAATGTCATAATGAATAACGGCTGGTGTATTGGTCCCGGTATTGACCCGTGTTAACGGGTCGCAAACCGATTTACGTAGATAGCCATCCTCATACCCCTGGGCCACTCCATCCTGCAGTGCCTCCTCCAGACTTCCTTCAACATGAACGTCCTGGCCAATTTCTACAAAGACAACAGAAACACCCGTATCTTGACAGAGTGGGATCTTATCGCGACTGGCAATATCAGCATTCGAAATCAACAGCTCTAACACATTTCTGGACAGAGGAGACGTTTCACTATCCCGTGCGGCCAAGAGCGCGTCAAGGATATCAGGCTCAAGGTCTGTAGCCGCGTCGATCGTTTGCGCGCGAACCGCCTTCGTAATTTCATCCGTTTGAACAATTCTCATAATAACCTGATGTTAGTCTATATTTTAACAGGTGCAACAAAGTGAAAGAATGCAAGAACAACACAACACCCGA
>JBFFNY010000328.1:0-2037 GCA_041562955.1 Desulfurivibrionaceae bacterium
AAAGATATTATATAAATTACAGGTGTCGGGATCTTTTACATCCTCTATGGCTGCCGCATCAGTAACAATGGACATCACATTCTTTTTCAACTCTTTTGCCGTTTGAAAAATTCCAATGGTATTACCGTAAGATTTTGACATCTTGGCACCATCAGTACCGGGAACGGTAGCCAAATCCTCAGAAATTTGTGGTTCAGGCAGCACAAAGGTCTCGCCAAAACTATTATTGAACTTAATGGCAATATCCCTCGCCACTTCCAAATGCTGTTTCTGATCCTTACCAACAGGCACAACATCGGCCTGGAACAAGAGGATATCCGCAGCCATAAGTACCGGGTAGGAAAACAACCCATGGGACGACAGGACACCCTTTGCAACCTTATCCTTGTACGAATGACAACGCTCAAGTAGCCCCATAGGGGTAAGCGAGGAAAGGTACCACATGAGCTCAGTGACTTCGGGAACATCCGATTGCACCCAGAATACGGATTGGTCAGGATCAAGACCAAGGGCCAAAAAATCAGCCGCAGCCTCAAGGGTATCCCGTGCCAAGCGATCCCGATCCTGAACGGAGGTCAGCGCATGAAAGTTAACGACAAAGGCAAATAACTCACCCCGCCCCATATTCTCAATCATCGGTTTCATCATGCCGAAATAATTCCCAACATGCAGTTTTCCAGACGGTTGTATTCCAGATAATATTCTCATCACGTATCCCATCCAACATTAATAAGGCTTTAGATTCTTACTCAACTTACCATAGAACCAAGCTCTCATACTTGAGGCACTTTCTACCTATGATATTGCCAACATTCCACGAGTCTTATCTCCATAGGCATTCAATCTTTTATAAAGATGATGCTTTTAAACCATAAACACACCCAGACATAAAGGCTTTTCATACCAAAAAAAAAGGAGCAAGGGAATTTCTCCCCTTGCTCCTGTACTCATTGCTTTAAAGGCAACTCGTTATTTTTTTACTTCCTCAAAGTCTGCATCAACAACATCATCATCTTCCGGCTGGGCATCTGCGCCAGGAGCTCCACCAGGTTGCTCCTGGGAAGCTTGGGAATACATGATTTCAGCAAGTTTATGGGAAGCGGTAGTCAACTCTTCGGTGGCGGCCTTAATGGCTTCAAGATCATCACCTTCGAGTGCCTTCTTTAAGGTCTCCATACCTGACTCAACCTTTTTCTTGGTCTCGTCATCAACCTTATCACCCACGTCCTTCAAACTTTTCTCTGTGGCATAGAGTAATGAATCACCATTATTCTTGGCTTCCACTACACTTTTACGTTTCTTATCTTCATCGGCATGAGCCTCAGCGTCGTTCTTCATACGCTCAATCTCTTCCTCTGAAAGTCCGCTGGATGCGGTAATCTTGATGGACTGCTCTTTACCGGTACCCATATCTTTTGCAGAAACATGCAGAATGCCGTTGGCATCCAGATCAAAGGTCACCTCAATCTGAGGCACACCGCGTGGGGCAGGGGGGATATCATTCAATTCAAAACGACCAATCGACTTATTATCCTGACTCATTTCCCGCTCACCCTGAAGGACATGAATAGACACAGCAGGCTGGTTATCCGCAGCAGTAGAGAACACCTGGCTCTTCTTGGCTGGCACCGTTGTATTCTTTTCAATGAGCTTCGTGGTTACACCACCGAGGGTCTCAATCCCGAGGGAAAGAGGCGTGACATCAAGAAGAAGAACATCTTTCACATCACCTTGAAGGACACCACCCTGAATTGCAGCACCAATGGCTACAACCTCATCCGGATTAACACTGCGATTGGCTTCTTTACCAAATATGGCCTTAACCTTCTCCTGCACCTTTGGCATGCGTGTCATACCGCCGACGAGTATAATCTCATCAATGTCAGAAGCTTTGAGCCCCGCATCTTTTAATGCCATCTTACAAGGATTTTCAGTGCGATCAATCAAATCGCCAACCAGATTCTCAAGCTTCGCACGGGACAATTTGATGGTCAGATGTTTTGGACCGGAGGCATCGGCAGTGATAAACGGCAGATT
>JBFFNY010000329.1:0-2004 GCA_041562955.1 Desulfurivibrionaceae bacterium
AGACGAAGCGTTATTACGATGTCAAAAATAGCATGGCTGGTTCTCTGCACCTGTTTATTCGTGGGTGGTTCAAACCATAACGCCCAAGCCTGGTTTTGGAAAGATTCCACTCTTACCACCATTAACGGCGAAACCTTTTCTTCTCTGGATTATCGAAACTGGTGGGAAAATTGGCAGGAATCGAACATGGATGTACCGACATCACCGGAAGAATTCATCAACTGGCAGCTTATGGCCCAGGAGGGTGAACGCATGCAACTGGACCGCGAGATGGACTACCGGCGTAAAGTTGAGACATTCCTCAAAGTGCGATCCCTTATGATTTTCAAAAATGAAGAGGTGGATTCTAAAGTCAAGATCACCCAGGATGAACTCTGGGCGATCTACGCAGAAGAATACTGTCCCCGCTGGAAGATTGGTGTCTTCTTTTTTGATACGGCAGAGCTTGCCGCTGAAAAGGGAGATGCACTGCGCCAGGGCACGTTCACCACTGAAACGTTAAAAGCCATTCCTGTAAAAGAAGGCGGCCCCCTCTTCAGCGAAGCAAAGTGGCTCCGTCGTCCGCAAATTAAAGAAGAATGGCTTGCCGGGCTTACGGGCCAAAAAGCCGGTTATATCACCTCTCCACAGCCCATGGGCAAGTACTTTATCATCCTCAATTTTATGGAAGAAAAGGGGCCGGAACAAGAAGATTTTGCCACATTGAAATCCTCTATTGAAACAAAGCTCAGCAAACAACGTAGTGGTGAACTGACGGCACAGCTGGTTGAGCAGTTGAAACGGAAATATCAGGTGGTGGTTGATCAGGAATTTCTGGACACCATTGAAGACACCCCCTTGGACTTACAACGAGCGACACAACCCGTCATTGCGACCAATCAGGAAAATATCAGCGCCGGGGCCTTACAGGCCATGATCGCCAAGGAACGCCAGTTCAGAAAACAGTATAAATTCCAGCCTGAAGACTCAGCCGCACTTAAAGAACGAGTCGTGGCGAGCATGCTGGGACAAACCCTTATCTCCTGGGAAGCCCTGGCCCGGCATTATGAAAAGAGTGAACCCTTCAAGAACACCTATGACTTCTACCGCAAACATCGACTCACAAAGGAGATCGAGAAACGTTTTATTCGACCCAATGCCGAACTCGAAGAAGGCGAAGTCCTCGCCTACTATGAAAAAAATCAACACCTCTACTCATCCCCCGAGCTCATCAGTTATGCCCTCGTTGAAGGTGAATCCGAATTAATCAATCGCATGCGTCAGGAAATAGTTCAGGGTGAAGATTTTTTCGCCGTAACCAGCAAACATTTCCCCAACGGGTTACCCATCCAACAAGTATCCCTGAATCATATTGAGGAAGGGCTTAAATCCCCGTTGCTGGCATTAAGCAAGGGAGAAGTCAGTCCTCCTTTCAGTCTGAACAAAAATGCAGCCATGGTGAAACTGGTTAATCGCAGGTCCGCAGTACCTGTGCCCTTCAAACAGGTCAAAGATGAGCTGACGAAAAAACTCGGTGACGAAAAATTCAATACAAGCCGTAAAGATTTTTTAGCTATACTGAAAAAGAAATCCTCTATTACAGTAAACCAAAAATCATGGACTAAGCTTTACAATGAGCTTTTACAACAAAATGAATCTAAAGAGACAAAGTAAGTTCATCATCCTGCTCTTTCTCCTTGCTGCTTTGACCGCATGCGTTCAGGAGCAGTCGGCCAAGACCGCGCGCAAAGGATGCCAGGACTGTCACGCAGAGATAGCAGCGAACTTTAAGCAGGGTACGGTGCACAAGCCTGTGGCTGACAATGCCTGCGACGCATGCCATCTTCCCCATGGCATTATTGGCGGGGTTTTTCTCCGCCAGGAATCCCCGGGACTCTGCTTCCGGTGCCACAGGCAACTGGCGGCAGGGGTTGGCAATGTATCCGTCCATCGTCCGGTACAACAGGGAAAATGCGACCAATGTCATGCCCATCATAATGCGCCAGAAAAATATTTACTCCAGAA
>JBFFNY010000330.1:0-1996 GCA_041562955.1 Desulfurivibrionaceae bacterium
AAAATCTGTCTTTTGGGCCAAGCCCTTATATGAAAGCACGGTGGTAATCGCTGCTGTCAGAGTGGTCTTACCATGATCAACGTGACCAATGGTGCCGATATTTACATGGGGCTTATTGCGTTCAAATTTTTGTCTAGCCATTGTTCTTCCTCTATCTTGATGATTGCCCCTATCTCCGAGGCGTCTTATCTAAAACCAGTGTTTTTATTTTTTAAACAAAACCTTTAACTTTTTGTTCAATTACCTTTGCTATCTTTGCAGGGACGATTGCATAATCAGCAAACTGCATTGTAAACGTTGCTCTACCCTGACTTGCAGACCTGATATCAGTGGAATATCCAAACATTCCACTGAGGGGTACTTTTACATCGACAGCCTGTATTCCGCTGCCGCGTCCTTCCATACCATTAATCTGTGCTCTTCGGCTATTTAAATCTGAGATAATGTCACCTAAATTTTGATCAGGTACCAATATCTCAAGTTCCATCATCGGCTCAAGCAAAACCGGCTCAGCGGCGATCATCGCTTGGCGAAGCGCCATGGCCGTTGCAACGCCAAAGGCCTGTTCGGTTGAATCCTCTTCGTGATAAGAACCGCCAGTCAGCGTGACTTTAATGTCTGCAACTGGAAAGCCAAGATACGATCCGGAATCCAAACTTGAATACACCGCCCTTTCTATAGCTGCGGTAAACTCAACGGGAATGGTCTCTTCACTCACTACAGATTCAAAGATTCGACCAGCGCCCTGCTTTGCTGGCTCAACCTCAAGCACAACATGACCATATTGATTTTGGCCTGTATGCTGTTCAAACTTATGCTCGCCCGTAGCCTTGGCCTGAATCGTTTCCTTATAGGCAACCTGAGGCTGACCGACATTGGCACCGACCTTATACTCACGAAGCAGGCGATCAACAATGATGTCAAGGTGAAGCTCGCCCATCCCCGAAATTAACGTCTGACCAGTATCGGCATCCGTTGACACATGAAAGGATGGATCCTCCAACGACAGTTTCGCTAAACTCTCTTCCAGTTTTGCCTCATCCGCCTTTGTCTTGGGCTCTATTGCGATGGAAATAACCGGGTCAGGAAATTCCATCTTATCCAACACAATGTAATCCTCGGCACTACACAGGGTATCACCAGTGGTGGTATGCTTCAACCCAATCACCGCGACAATGTCACCAGGACCGACCTCTTGCACTTCCTCACGCTTATTGGCGTGCATAACAACAAGACGGCTAACCTTTTCCTGTTTTGACTTCAGAGGATTAAAAATCCGATCCCCAACCGCCAATTTGCCGGAATACAAACGGACAAAGGCCAAGGTCCCAACAAAGGGATCAGCCATCAACTTGAAGGCAAGACCACAAAATTTCTCACTTGCGCCAGTTTTACGAGTTATCACCTCACCTGCCTTATCCAACCCTTCAACAGGCGGAATATCCATGGGAGAAGGCAAGCACGCAATAATTGCATCCAACAAAGGCTGCACACCTTTGTTTTTGAATGCTGAACCACATAACACAGGCACTACATTTCGGTTGAGGGTCGCAACCCGTATCGCCCGTCGAATCGCTTCAACAGGCACAGGCTCTTCCTCTAAATATTTTTCCATGACATCCTCATCGAAGTCGGCCAACTTCTCCAGGAGTGTCATATGTGCAGCCGTGAACTCGTCTTTGAATTCTTCAGGGATATCAGTGATGTCGATATTATCGCCCTGGCTTTCTTCGTCATAGATCAGCATCTTTTGCTCAATGAGATCTATAACCCCTCGAAACGTATCCTCACATCCTACAGGTATCTGCAGGGGAAGTGGATTTGCCCCGAGTCGTTCCTCTATCATACTGACACATTTATTAAAATCAGCGCCAATACGATCCATCTTATTAATAAAGGCAATACGTGGAATATTGTACTTTTCAGCCTGGCGCCAAACGGTCTCAGACTGCGGCTCAACGCCACCAACAGCACAAAAAACAGCAACAACACCATC
>JBFFNY010000331.1:0-1995 GCA_041562955.1 Desulfurivibrionaceae bacterium
CCCCCCATAAACCCCTGGGCATCGATGGTTTGAAAGGAGCGGGATCTCCCCATTTCGTAGAAATGTTTGGTCACGGCCTCCTCATTATGGGCCATGATCACATGAACCCTGGTGTTCAACCCGGCCAGGTGCGCCAGGGCGGTTTGCCAGGTGCCCACATGGGCGAGAACCACAATAGCGCCGGTGCCGGAGGCGATGATATCCTGGAGCCGCTCAAGTCCTTCGAAGGTTCCCTCAAAATGGCTGTCCGGTCTGATGCCGAGCAGGGCACGGTCAATGAGCATCTTGCCCAGGCCGATGATGATCTGATACACCTGCACCCGCTTATGGAACCACGATCCGTGCGGAAAGCGCCGGTTGACATAGGGTCCAAGTTTTTGATGGATTGCGGTGGAGCAGGTAACGTAGGCGAGGACGACGGGGTGGAGGACAAGGTAGGCCAGCCGTTGCCCGCCAATGTAGAGCATGAAGTAAAAGAAGAGATGGCCGAGCTGTTCCGCTTTCTTTTTCATGACGGGGACCTGTGGAGACGGCCAAGCTGTTTCGCCCCTGCATAGCAGAGCGCGGCGATGGCGAAACCGAGCACCGGCCCGACCAGCAGGGAGCCGAGCAGGTATTCCAGTAGCCGGTCCCCGGCCTGGGCGACGAGCGTCTCCCTTGTGAATTCATACAGAAACCTGCCGTTAAAGAGGTAATAGCCGGCCTGGATGCAGATAAACGGCACCAGCGGCGGCATGCAGAGCTGGCTTGCCGTTACGGCGGCGACCTTGTTCAGATGCAGTTTATGGGTGGTGTAGATGATCGCCATGGTGTGGATGCCGATGAGGGGGACGGTCCCCAGGAAGATGCCGACCCATACGGCGGTGGCAATCTGCATCGGGGTGGCGTGTTCGCGGAGGAGTTGCTTGAGCAGTAGTATGGGGTGGAAGAGCTGGTTCGGAGCCTTGTCTTTTTTGACCAGCTGGGTGTGGCCCATGGGGTAGAGATGGCGCAGGACGAGTCTGGTGTGGAGGGCGGCAAGCCGTGCGTTGTCCTTGAATTGATGAAAATGGGAGATCCGCTCGCCCTTCCTGGGGTAGGTGACACCCACGTCCACTGACTCGATACCAACCCCTGCCCAGGCCAGCCGCACCAAGGATTCAATCTCAAAGTCATACCGGAGGGTGGACAGGGAGAGCTCGAGGAGCTGTTGCACCGGGTAGACCCGCATGCCGCTCTGGGTGTCGGGGAGGGTGAGGCTGGTCTCCAGCCGTACCCAGAAGTTTGAAAAATCCCGGCCGAAGACGCTGGCTCCGGGGACATGGGCACTGGTCATGTCCCGTGCGCCGATGATGAGTCGTGGCTGCCCTTCCTTGATTTCAGCCAGAAGTTTAAGCGCCTCCTTGGGGTCGTGCTGCCCATCTGCGTCCAGGGTGAGGATGTGCGGGTAGCCCTTTTCCCGGGCATGGGCGGCTCCAGTGAGAATGGCCGCGCCCTTGCCGAGATTGGTCGGGTGACGGACCAGTTCGCAGCCCAGTTTTGCCGCGTTCAGATCAGAAACGCTGTCGTCCGAACCGTCATCCACCACCAGTACATCCCAGCCTGTTGCCCTGGCCTGACGCACCACGGCTCCGAGGGTTGCGCTGTGATTATAGACCGGGATGACCAGCAGGGTGCCGCGCTGACGCTCCCGGCGCTGACGCTCCTGCTCCCCGCCGTTCACTCCCGGCGTTATCACTCCTGCCACGTGCGCCGGCTCGCCTTGTCAAGGGACGGCTGATAGGTGCCGTCCGCCATCTCTTTTTCAAGAACCTTGAAGAAGAGACGCGACATGCGCTGGGACTGGGGGAGCTCCCTGTAGAACATCTCCCAGGCGTAATGGTACATGGTCTGCAGTTCGTCCGGGCTCATCTGCTTGGGCTGATACACCACCTCGGCCGTGGTGTATTTTGACCAGTCTTTATGGAGTATACGCCCCTCTTTTTCGTACCGCTCGGTTGCCGGGGTATGGGGGAA
>JBFFNY010000332.1:0-1954 GCA_041562955.1 Desulfurivibrionaceae bacterium
CCGGTATCCGAGTTACACCGCCTATGGTGATGCCAAAATGCAGCTCTTTTCCTGCCAGGATGAACATGATTTTGCCGTTATCTGTTCTTCCGACCCTGAAATTGCACAGCGCACCGCCATGATACCATCCACCGTGGTGGGGTTTGATGACGAGACATGGCAGATGGATGAAAAGCTGGGCAATCTGACCTGGGATAACCCTGAGTCGGGTGCTGAAACCTATACGCTCCATGCCCATCAGCTTGGTCGTCCGAATGTGCTCAATTGTATGGCGGCGATCAGTGGGGCGCGGCTCATGGGAGCGACCAGGGATGGCGTGCAGGGGATGTTGAACAACTTTGCCATTCCACCCCACCGGTTAACAACGGTGGGGACATGGAATGATGTAACCTTTGTCAATGATTCAAAGGCCACAAACATCGGCGCGGTGCAGTCGGCCTTGTCCGGCATGAAGGGGCCTGTTATCCTCATAGCCGGCGGACGTGACAAGGGGGGCGATTATGAACTTCTTTGCCCGGAAATGAAACGAATTGTAAAGGACCTTATTCTGATAGGCGAAGCTGCAGATCAGATGGCGTCCGCTTTTGCAGGGGTCACGACGATCCACCGGGCGTGCAGTATGGCAGACGCCGTGAACCAGGCAGTGGCTCAGGCAAAAAAAGGGGATACGGTTCTGCTGTCTCCGGCCTGTGCAAGTTTTGATATGTATGGCGGTTATGCCGAACGGGGCAATGATTTTACAGAGCAGGTTCAACGGATTATGGGGAATAATAATACACCATCCGCTGCGAAAACGATGCAGAGGGCGGTGTAATATATGCGGATATTAATTAGCGGCGGGGGAACCGGCGGACATTTATTTCCCGGGATTGCCGTGGCTCAGGAGGTTCTGCATTCGGTGAGCCGCAGTGAAGTCCTGTTTGTGTCGACGGATCGGGAAACAGATAGACGGGTGCTTGCTGATATGGACTTCAGGTCCATGCCGCTCAAGGTAAAGGGCATTAAGGGAAAATCAATCCTCGACCGGATCCTTGCTCTGTTGCAATTACCGCGGGCGCTTTTTACGGCCCTGAAGATCGTCGGTGAGTTTAAGCCTGACGTGGTGCTTGGGGTCGGTGGTTATGTGACAGGGCCGATGCTTCTTGCGGCGCGGCTGCGGGGGGTTCCGACCTGTATTCATGAGCAGAATTCAGTGCCGGGACTTGCCAATCGGCTGCTGTCTAAATTTGTAAACCGGGTGTGTGTGTCCATTCCAGGAACAGAAAAGCTGTTTCCAGAGCATAAGACCATTCATACGGGTAACCCTGTACGTCAGGAGGTGAAAGCCCTCAGTCATGGAGAGAAAAAGCAGGGCGGGTTTACCCTCCTTGTCATGGGCGGAAGCCTTGGGGCGCATGCCATTAATCAGGCCATGATTGAAGCCGTACGGGTGCTGAGGCGACGGGTGCCAGCGGGTTTTGTCATTATCCATCAGACCGGCAAGGCGGATGAGGAAAAAGTGCGGAAGGCGTATGATGATGGCGGTCTCACAACAACGGTCTCAGCCTTTATTGATGAGATGCCTATGTCCATGGCCAAGGCCGACCTGGTGGTGGGGCGGGCTGGGGCGACAAGTCTTGCCGAACTCACGGTGATGGGCAAGCCGATGATTATTATTCCGTACCCCCATGCGGCTGATAATCATCAGGAGATAAATGGGAATATGCTGGTTCAGGGCGGCGCTGCCAGAATGATACGGGAAAATGAGCTGAGTGGTATTGGCCTCGCCGAAGAGATACTGGAGTTGATTCAAAATGACGCAAAGCGGCAGAAGATGGCGAATATGGCGCTGAAATTTGGTGAGCCGGATGCGGCCAAAAAAATAGTTCGCCAATGTCTGGATCTGGCTGCGGCACGGAAGACCTCACTCGGGTGAGGGTTGAGGAATAAGGCAATAGATGTATAAGAAAAAAAA
>JBFFNY010000333.1:0-1949 GCA_041562955.1 Desulfurivibrionaceae bacterium
AAACTTGATCGGGAAAAAATAATCGAACAAGTTAATCATTACCTTCAAGATTAAAGGTTATTTACCCTATGCAACCCTCAGAACTTAAAAATGACAACACAAGGGAATTGGCAATCTTCATGGTTGGCGAAATGCCATGCGGCCTTGACACCGCACTTGTCCAGGAAATCATTAAAACAACCCAGATAACCGAAGTACACCGGGCACCGGAGTATGTAAAAGGGGTCATAAATCTTCGTGGGGAAATTGCAACCGTGATTGATCTGCGCACCAAATTCAAGATGGTTGAGCAAAAAGAAGTTAATACCATGGAGATCGTCGTTGTACGCCATGGCGATGAGGCAATCGGCCTCCTGGTGGATCGGGTGAACGATGTGGTTATGGCGAACAAAAAGGACATAACCCCGCCGCCTTCAAATGTCGGCAATATCGCGGGAATATATTTTGAGGGAATTTTCACAATGGAAACGGAACTTGTTTCGGTTCTCAACCCCACAGAACTCCTTAAGGATCAATAAACGGACAAGGATGTAACAAGACAGTGTTGAGCAATTTAAAATCTAACATGGTGCCGGGAGTATAGGAATATGGCTATGAAAATCCTCGTGGCTGAAGATGATTTTATTGCCAGGAAAGTACTCTGTCGATTTCTCCTGAAATATGGTGAAGTTGATATTACCGAAAACGGGCAACAGGCATTGGAGCGCTTCAGGCATGGCCTGAAAAATGGCCCGCCCTATGACTTAGTCTGTCTTGACATCATGATGCCTCAGTTAAACGGCCATGAAACATTGCAGGCCATGCGAGAAGCGGAGAATCGTTTCACCCCTGACGATTCCCCCTGCAAGATTATTATGACCACCGCCCTGGATGACTCTGAAAACATCCTCAAATCATTTGACAATCAATGCAGTGGCTATATCACCAAGCCATACTCCTTTGACAAGCTTCAATCTCAGATGGATAAAATTCTGCCTCACCATTAAATAAAGAACCATCGGAACTGGACATCCTGTTCAGGATCATGCACTGACACCATGTTCCGGACTCTTGCCCCCAGAATGTCCTTCTTTCCTTAATTTTCAACCGATCGACATTCAGCCATCACCTCAGCAATGGCTGCATCAATGTCATCAGCGGTAAAAGGTTTGTTAATGATACGATTCACACCTGCCGCTAAAGCCGCCTTATGATCAGGGCTGTCACTCTGAGTGGTCACCATGATAATCGGCAACTGCCCTTTAGAATAAACCTTACGTAATGCAGCTGCAAACTCGACACCTGTCATATCCGGCATATTCAAGTCCGTAAGGACAATATCAGGTTTTTCTTTAACAGCATGCTCAAGGGCTGTCATTGGAAACTCAAACAATTGCCCATCCATCCCAAGCTGAAACAGGGTGTTTTTGTAAATTGACAAAATCATTCGAGAATCATCCACCGCAAACACCGACAACCCCATATGCTGCTCTTTCTCATGCTCATCCACCAGACGATCAGCAAGATCATGCAGTTCATGTTTCTTGAAAAAATCAATATAAGCCGACTTGACATCAGGGTGAGCACGGTTGCATAGATATTCAACGGCAATGGACTTGAACACCTCAAGATGAGTCATCGACAAAATAATTTTATGAGACTCCGAGTTCAGAAAGGCTTCGACAACCATTTCAGCCTCGCGCTTACCACTGGTAATCATATTTTGAACGCCAGCAATAAGAATATCGTCACAATTCCATTCTATAGCCTTGGCCGCAGCAATCCGAACATGACCTACAGGATCGATTAAACCTTCAGCTAACACATAAGCTCCTTTTGCAAGGGGCATCATGCCCAATGATTCATACGCCGCAAAACGGACATTGGGATCTTTGGGCTCGTTATGCAGGAGCTTCCGTATGGCACGAACCGCACTCAAATCACCGATAAAGCCTAAAACATTTAAGGAG
>JBFFNY010000334.1:0-1902 GCA_041562955.1 Desulfurivibrionaceae bacterium
TATCGGTTCTGGTCTTGGTGGTCTGACCTGTGCAAATCGTCTGGCCAAGGCTGGACATAATGTTCTTCTGCTCGAGTATCATTTTAAACTCGGTGGTCTCGCCACCTGGTTCAAAAGAAAGGGGCATGTCTTTGACATATCCCTGCATGGTTTCCCCTACGGCATGGTGAAGACCTGCAAGAAGTATTGGAATAAGAAGATCAAGGACTCCATTGTCCAGTTGACCAATATTGTCTTTGATAACCCGCAGTATTCTCTGAAGACCACCTTCGAGAAATCAGACTTCACCAATCATCTCATCACAAACTTCAAGATCAAACGTGATGTGGTGGATGAATTTTTCAGCACCATCGCCAAGATGAATTTCTATGACGACCTGGTCATGACCACAAGGGAGTTGTTTGAGAAATTTTTCCCCGGGCGTTCAGATGTCCACCGGTTTCTCATGGAACCGATCACCTACGCGAACGGCTCGACCCTTGATGAGCCAGCCATCACCTATGGCATCGTTTTTTCAAATTTCATGAACCGGGGCGTCTTCACCTTTAAGGGCGGCACCGATAAGCTCATTGGCATGATGGGTGAGGAACTCCTGAAAAATGGGGTGACGATCTGCACGAAGGCCAAGGTCGACAAGGTACTCGTGGAGAATGGTAAGGTCATCGGCGTGCAGGTGGGGGATAAACAGATCCATGCCCCCTGTGTTGTCTCGAATTCTGGTATCACAAATACTATTTATAATCTGGCCGGTGCCGATGTCTTTCCACCAGCGTTTATAAATGAGATTGATCGGGTCAAAGTTAACAACTCCAGCTGTCAGGTCTATTTTGGAATCAAGCCGGGGGAATCGTTCCCGGATATCGGTGACCTCATTTTCACATCCAACTCTCAAGAGTTTTCAGCGGATGAGATGCTGTCCATGGAAACCAAGAGTCGCACCTTTTCAATCTATTACCCCAAAACACGGCCGGACGAAAAAGAAGACTACACCGTTGTGGCGTCAATGAATGCCGATTATGACACCTGGGCCGGCTTTTCAGATGAAGAGTATGACCAGGCCAAGAAGGATATGATCGAGCGCTGTTTTACCCATCTTGAACAGTATATCCCTGAGATTCGTGAAAAATGTGACTGGGTTGAAGCGGCAACACCGCGTACCTTCAATCGTTACACCCTGCATACCCGTGGTACATCATTTGGGACAAAATTCGAAGGGTTAGATGTTTCGCGCAAGATCTTCAAGGTACTGCCCGGTCTCTTCCATGTTGGATCGGTCGGTATCATTATGAGCGGCTGGCTTGGGGCCATCAACTATGGTGTTATTGTTGCCAATGACGCTGATGCCTATATTCGCAGTTAGACCGTTGATCTCTTATGACTGATTTTACTGGACAAAAAATAATAATCACCGGTGCTACCCGAGGTATCGGCAAGGCCATCTCCCTGGCCTTCCTGCAGCAGGGCGGAACCGTGATCGGCTTATATGGCGGAAACAAGTCCGGGGCTGAGCAATTCCTCGCTCAATGTCAGGGATTTGATGGTCGTCTGAGTCTCCATCAATGTGATGTGAGTGATTATCAGGCCGTCGCTGCCTTGTACACGGAAATAGAGGCCCGGTTTGACACCATTGACATCCTCATCAACAATGCGGGTATTCGTCGTGATGCTGTGCTGGCCATGATGAAGGAAGAGGAGTGGCGTCAGGTTATTGATGTCAATCTCACCGGCGGGTACATCATGAGCAAGTTTGCGGTACAGCTTATGATGAAGCAGAAGTATGGCCGGATTATATTCATTACGTCCCCCATGTCCCATATGGGGTTTGCCGGACAGGCGAATTATGCGGCTTCAAAGGCGGGGCAGATCGGCATGATGAAATCCTTATCCAAGGAGACGGCCAAA
>JBFFNY010000335.1:0-1900 GCA_041562955.1 Desulfurivibrionaceae bacterium
ATTCGCGTCAGTGGCACCGAAGAGAAGAGGCTTACGGTCACCGCAGAGCTTTACTGCCGCACCCATGGTGTCCGCATCTTCTGTCATTAAGATGATGGCAGCATCAGGGGCACCGGCAAGAACCTTTTCGGTGAGCGCAGTAAACTTTCCCTGATCGCCAGCGGTATCAGCGATAGCGATGAGTTCGGCCTTCATGTTCACCCCGACACGATCATAACGCAGGGTCTTGAAACGTTCTACACGTCCCTCAACATCAGCTTCAGACATATCGGTTGTAACACGAACAGCAATTCCGGTTTGATTTTCAAAGCGTTTCTCATGCCGATACAGACAGGTCTCACCACCAGTGGTGAAGGTATCATCGCCGGATCCAATCTTTATAGACCTAATCGGTGGTGCCGAAGCCTCACCAATAGAGTCTTTAACTTCGTCACTAACGTAGGGGCATTCGCCAATTTCTACCTGACCTGCGGCAACCTTCATCGCAAAAGCGAGACAGGTTGGAATATTACACTCACCACAATTCTTCTTGGGGAGCATTTTGAGGATCTGGATACCAGTTAAAGCCATTTTTTAGCCCTCTTCATTATATGAATAACAATAATAAGTTTCTAATTCAGTATTTAAAACCATAAATAGACACGTTGAACATGAAGCTGATTCGTGCATATTGTTGGTTCAACAATTAAACCGCTGCTTCCATTTCCAGAGCAGGATGGCCTTTTTCCTTGAGGAATACCATGATCTCTTCTTCAGTGGTTCCATTTTCCTCAGTGGCA
This sequence comes from Desulfurivibrionaceae bacterium, assembly GCA_041562955.1. Lineage (GTDB taxonomy): Bacteria > Desulfobacterota > Desulfobulbia > Desulfobulbales > SURF-16 > JAJRUT01. The sequence continues at coordinate 780 of JBFFNY010000335.1, forward strand.
ATCATGTCGTAAAATTCTGGCATACCCATTTCTGCACAACGCTCTTTTAACTTCTCGGAAACTTCTTCCTTGAGCATCTTCGGCAGCCAGACAATGCGTTTGAGACCACCCTCTGCAAAGAACACCTTCTTACTGGTGAGGAAATGTTTTGATACGCCCATGAAACCAGGTGTCTGGGCACCACCACCCGCCATACCGGCCAGGGAGGTAAACTTCATCCCCGCGGGGGTCATACCGCGATAATCACGCCCGACAATCATGATACCGTTACATTGAGGAAGCATTGCCGCGATGGCCTCAAAACAGCCACAGGCGGTCATGGGATTATTCATCAGGGAATAGAGGCTCACCTCTGGAACGGCACCACGTGAGGCCTGATTGATAAATTGATTAATCCCTTCAAAATCACCAAAGGACTCACTGGAACAGGCACCTTTTTCAATGGGCTGGTTTGGTCCGGTTGGGTTGATCTGGTACGAGGCCTTACCGTCAAGCCAGTTATAGGCACCACACATACCAACACGTTCCGGTGTAATAACACAGACATGGGAAGGAGCAAAAGACTGACACAGGGTACAGGAGTAGAACACATCCTCTGTTTCGTCGGTCATGGAGCCCAGACGCAGATCCCGTTCGTGATACACATTTTTTGCAAGTTCCATAACTTTCTCAACATCTTCCTGAACCGTTGAGATTTTCACCTGAACCTTGTCGAGAATTGCACCGAACTCCTGGTGAAGTTTTCCATGAAGTACCTTGCCTAAGTGCTTGAAAGAGAAACCTTTTTCAACTGCACCATGACCAATGCGAATCCACATGATGTCACGTTGACCAATATGCATGATACCCTGGATGTAATTCATCAGATGATGGAACTGACGCTCAAGAATCGGTTCAAAATCAGATTGCATCTCACGCCCCGCAACCTCAACAAGAATACTGATGGGCAGGTTTTGACCCTGCTCAATATCACAGATGTCAGGACCGTTCAGGGTAACCAGACCATCTTCAATCTCATCCATATCTTTCGAGATCAGAACCTCAACACCGGTAGTACGTCCACCACCACATTCCATGTACAGGTCATCCTTACGGATACGCTCACCCTCAAAGGCAGGACC
>JBFFNY010000336.1:0-1885 GCA_041562955.1 Desulfurivibrionaceae bacterium
GGGTGGCCTTGACCAGCCACGTCATGGTGTGCGAAGGAACCCTGCAGCAGAGATGCTTATGGGGAGGGACAGCCGGCAACCTTTTACCTGGCTTACATACGGCACTGGATTTTTTTGCAGAAGCTACGCTTACGACGAACCACTCCTGTAGCGTTACGGCTTCGAGAACACACGAAAAATTGAAGCCGCACCGGGCCTGGCACATCTTAGGGCCAGTAACCCGGCGGCTTCAAGGTCATAACAACCCAACCCTACTTGAAATAATTAAGCAGGGCATGGAGGGTGGTGAGCGGATGGGGGGGGCACCCGGGGATATAGAGATCCACCGGAATGAGACTGTTCAGATCACCGACAATTTCAGGACTGCCGTGGAACGGCCCACCGGAAATGGCACAAGCCCCACTGGCAATAACCACCTTGGGTCCGGGAACCGCTTCCCAGGTGGTCAGGGTTGCCTGACGCATATTTTCAGATATGGGTCCGGTGACATGAATCCCGTCCGCATGGCGAGGCGAGGCCACAAACTGGATGCCAAAACGCTGCAGATCAAAAAAGGGCGTATTGAGCACATTGGTATCCGCCTCACAGCCGTTACAGCCTGCGGCTGAAATCTGGCGCAGCTGAAGCGAACGGCCAAAGAGCTTCTTGAAATGTTTTTTGGAATGTTCGGCCAGGGCCGGCAGATCACCATGGGTGAAGAGATCATCCCTGCTGGAGGTACCCATCTCAAAATTCTGGCTGAATTTGACAAACTGCCCCTCGGACAGGGTCTCACACAGACCGCAGAACACACAACGGCCAAGGTCAATCTGCTTGGTCTTGGTGTCAATGGCGTCTTGCGGACACGCCGCCGCACAGCGCTGCACTAAAGCATCCGCGCATTTCGCGTCGATCTTCGGCAAACCCCGGAACCGCTTATACAACTCAATTTCGGCCTTGGGGTATTTCGTCGTCCGACACCCCTGTTCCAATCTATTTTTAATAACTTTTAACATTTTTTTTCCTCAGGAGTCTAAAGACAGGGAAGAGGAAGGGAGTCCCCTCCTCCTGAACCCTGGCTCTGGAATACCGTTTATATGTCGAACCCGCAGTAAGACAGGTTGAAGCTCTTATTACATAATGGGAATTCTGAAATCCCCTGATCTCGCAGGGATAGCGCCAGCCCGGTCCAGTTGTGAAAGGATGGGTCCTTAACCTTGTAGCGCAGGATTCCGCCCTTTTCATCGGTGAGAATGCAGTGGGAAATCTCTCCGCGCCACCCCTCATTGATGGAAACCACGAAGGAATCAGGAGCGAGAACAAGTTCCCCAGGGATATAACTGGAGGCCTCGGCACTCCTGTCCAAGAGCGTATTGATCAACGCGGTGGAATGCATGATTTCCTCCCTCCGCACCACGGCCCTTGAACAGACATCGCCATCCGTCTTCTCATTGGTATTGGCTGGCAGGTCAGCATAACATTCCGTGGGAAAGGTGACCCGGGCATCATAGGGCAGATTACACGCCCTGCCCGCGTAGCCGACAAGACCGATTTTCTCGGCATTCTCATGACTGACGGTTCCCGTATTATCAAAACGACCCTGCACACTGGGGGCTGTGAAGATGAGATCATTCACATGTTCCACCTCCGGTGTGAGTTCCGCAAGCTTCTCACGGATCAACTGCCGCTGCTCCTCCTTCATCACATGGGTCACGCCGCCGGGACGGACCAGACCGCGACCGAAGCGGCTGCCGCATAACACCTGGCTGAGATTCAGGTATTCACCCCGGATCCGGCCAAAATAGGCGGCCGGCGGGTTAAAGGCCACATCGAGACTCAAGGCCCCGAGATCACCGATATGATTGGCTATCCGTTCAAGCTCCAGGGCAATGGTCCGCACAATGGA
>JBFFNY010000337.1:0-1856 GCA_041562955.1 Desulfurivibrionaceae bacterium
AAAAATATGAAAAAAAATTCTTTGCATAAAGGTCAGCGCGTTCTTGTCGTCGGTGCTGGGAAGTCAGGCGTGGCTGCCTGTCGCCTTTTACACAGCAAGGGGTGTGAGGTGTGTTTGACCGACAGCAGGGCGGAACCGTTTCTGGAACCTGATACGTTGCAGTGGCTCAAGGCAAGCTCCATTGACCATGTTTTTGGGGAGCATGAGGCGTCCTTATTTCTCGGGGCAGAACTCATTGTCGTGAGTCCAGGCGTACCCCTTGGCATTGAACCGCTGCAGGCAGCGCGCGAGGCAGGGGTGCCGATAATCGGTGAGCTTGAGCTCGGCTTTTTATACTTTACCGGTGAAATCATTGCTATAAGCGGGACAAACGGCAAGACCACGGTCACCACGATGATCGGCGAGTGTCTCGACCATTCCGGTAGAACGGTGTTTGTCGGTGGGAATATCGGGACACCGCTCTGTTCCCATGTCATGCAGGAGAATCAGGCCGAGGTGGCGGTGCTTGAGGTGTCAAGTTTTCAGCTGGATTCAAATGCAATGTTCCACCCCAGGGTCGGGGTGCTTTTGAACATCAGTCCTGATCATCTGGACCGGTATCCGAGTTACACCGCCTATGGTGATGCCAAAATGCAGCTCTTTTCCTGCCAGGATGAACATGATTTTGCCGTTATCTGTTCTTCCGACCCTGCAATCGCCCAGCGCACCTCCATGATACCATCCACCGTGGTGGGGTTTGATGACGAGACATGGCAGATTGATGAAAAGCTGGGCAATCTGACCTGGGATAACCCTGAGTCGGGTGCTGAAACCTATCAGCTCCATGCCCATCAGCTTGGTCGTCCGAATGTGCTCAATTGTATGGCAGCGATCAGTGGGGCGCGGCTCATGGGAGCGACCAGGGATGGGGTGCAGGGGATGTTGAACAACTTTGCCATTCCACCCCACCGGTTAACAACGGTGGGGACATGGAATGATGTAACCTTTGTCAATGATTCAAAGGCCACCAACATCGGTGCGGTGCAGTCGGCCTTGTCCGGCATGAAGGGGCCCGTTATCCTCATAGCCGGCGGCCGTGACAAGGGGGGCGATTATGAACTCCTTTGTCCGGAAATGAAACGAATTGTGAAGGACCTTATTGTCATAGGCGAGGCCGCGGACCAGATGGCGTCCGCTTTTGCAGGGGTCACAACGATCCACCGGGCGTGCAGTATGGCAGACGCCGTGAACCAGGCAGTGGCCCAGGCAAAAAAAGGGGATACAGTTCTGCTGTCTCCGGCCTGTGCAAGTTTTGATATGTATGGCGGTTATGCCGAACGGGGCAATGATTTTACAGAGCAGGTTCAACGGATTATGGGGAACAAGAATACACCATCCGCTGCGAAAACGATGCAGAGGGCGGTGTAATATATGCGGATATTAATTAGCGGAGGGGGAACCGGCGGACATTTATTTCCCGGGATTGCCGTGGCTCAGGAGGTTCTTCATTCTGTGAGCCGCAGTGAAGTCCTGTTTGTGTCGACGGATCGGGAAACAGATAGACGGGTGCTTGCTGATATGGACTTCAGGTCCATGCCGCTCAAGGTGAAAGGCATTAAGGGGAAATCAATCCTCGACCGGATCCTTGCTCTGTTGCAATTACCGCGGGCGCTTTTTACGGCCCTGAAGATCGTCGGTGAGTTTAAGCCTGACGTGGTGCTTGGGGTCGGTGGCTATGTGACAGGGCCGATGCTGCTTGCGGCGCGGCTGCGGGGGGTTCCGACCTGTATTCATGAGCAGAATTCAGTGCCGGGACTTGCCAATCGGCTGCTGTCTAAATTTGTAAACCGGGTGTGTGTGTCCATTCCAGGAACGGA
>JBFFNY010000338.1:0-1848 GCA_041562955.1 Desulfurivibrionaceae bacterium
ACCGCGCACATTCTCGCCAATGCGAATTTCAAAACCACCCTTAATTTCCTTTTCAATCACGCCCTCAACAGGAATGCCGTTATTGAAGGCATTTTCCATATGGGCACTGGCCGCTGCGCCGCCAATTTTCAGGGTAAAGAGCTTTTGACCCTGCTCATCAGCTAAATAATAGGCTGAAACCGTATCACCCTCTTTGACGGAAATCTCACCATCAGCGCCAATAAGTTCAGCGGTGGCCAAGGCCCCCTCACTCTTCCCGCCAAGATCCAGGAAAATCCACTCCTTACTGATACGGACTATCTCAGCCTCGACCTGTTGGCCCGGCTCAAGCTGTTCCGTCTCAGAAAAAGAAGACTCAAACATATCAGCAAAACTTCCACCATTTTCCAAGCTATCCATTTGAGATGTGGACATAAAAGGACCTCGTCATATAAATAAATTTCTAATGTGAAACTATAATTCTTCAGGAAAAAAAGGGGTGCCAATATCAACCCGTTCTGTCGTGCGAAATTCGGTTTCGTAGATAACAAAACCAGGCTGTTCCTTACCACCATGGAGATCCCCTGGATTAACCAACAGCACATCGCCAATCTCTTCGATTTTGTACCGATGCGTATGTCCACAACAGACTACATCAAACCCACCCTGCTTCGCAATCATTCGTGCCATCTGCGGCAAATGATGAAAAGCAAAACGAACGCCGCCGGCCTCAACCGCGCCGAGCAAACCATGATGGGTAATCGTCGCATACTTAACCCCGCAGGATTGAGAGATCAGGTGTTGATCACCGACATTATTGCCGTAAATGAGATGGACCGGGCCATTAAATTTCTCCAACTCCTTGAGCATAAAAGGTGAGATGAGGTCACCACAATGGATAAGAAGTTGTACACCATAGGCGTTACAATAGGTCACTGCAGCCCGGCAGTTTGCCATATGATCGTGAGTATCTGAGATTATTGCAATACGCATTATTTTTTAAGTTCAGTTTAGACTGGAGCAGACAAACATTTTTATGCCAGACATTGTTTTAAGGCCTGCAAACACATCTTGTTCTGCTGCTCATTTTTCAAGGAAATACGAAAGTAGTGATCCCCAAGGGAATCGAAGCTCTGGCAATCACGAATCATGATTCGTTTTTCGAGCATTTCAGACTGAAGGCGCGCCACGTTTTGTGACGACGGCAGACGACATAAAATGAAATTCGTGACACCTGCCACCGGCTCAATTCCGTCAATAGTACTTAACTCGCGCATAAATTCAGGTTTCACACGATCAATAAAGGCAACAACCTCTTGGATATAGGCATCACCATGATGAAGCAGAAACTCTCCGCAAAGCTGGGCTGGCCGATTCACCACCCACGGCTTTTGTTTTGCCAGAAACAGCTCCAAACTCTTCTCACTGGACACCATGAACCCTAATCGGAGTCCTGGAATACCATAAATCTTTGATGAAGAACAGAGAATAAACAGGTTGTCCCTGCGGGGCATACCCAGCAAGGACGGCTCATGGGTAAAAGGCAGATAGGACTCGTCAATTACAAAATGCACATCCGGCCTGCGGGTGACCAGTCCATACAACTCATGAGCCGGAGTCATGGTTCCAGTCGGGTTGTTGGGATTACAGATGAAGACCAGGTCCCCAGCACAAAGCTCCGCTTCTAAAGGGGCAAGAACCAGGTTGAAATCTGGGGAAGTGAGCGCAAAGCTCTCATACTTCTTCCCGTTATATTCACAGCCAAGGCGATAGTCCGAATAGGTCGGGTTGACAATAACCACCCGAGCGCAGGGTACTTTTGCTGAAAGGTCATAGATAAATTCAGTGGTGCCGTTTCCGGCAATGACC
>JBFFNY010000339.1:0-1848 GCA_041562955.1 Desulfurivibrionaceae bacterium
AGAGGTTCTGGACAAATTCGGCAATCTCAGGGGTATCAGCCGCCACGGTGACGGCGGTGGGGATGCGCTGGGCCACCTCTTTTGCAAAGCTGGGGCCGGAGATCACCCCGATGTGGCCATGCACGCCCGCATGGTGGAGTTCTTCGGTGAGCAGCTGGGTCATGGTGACCAGTGAGTCGTTTTCAATTCCCTTCGTTGCCGAGATGATGATGGCGTCGGCCTGCAATAGCGGTGTGATGCGTTTAAATACGGCCCGGGTCACATGGGAGGGAACCGCCATGATGATGGTGGTCTTGCCGGTCACCGCCTCCCTCAGGTCAGAGGTGGCGACAAGACTGTCTGCCAACCGGAACCCCGGGAGATATTTACTGTTTTCCCGGCTGGCCTGGATGGCGCTCATATGGTCAGGGTTATGGCCCCATAACCAGACCCGGTGCCCCTTGTCGCTTAAAACTTTGGCCAGGGCCGTACCCCAGCTTCCGGCGCCGATCACTGCTATGTCGTGAATTTCATTCATCATAGGGGAAATTGTACAGTATTTGCATCCTTGTGTTAAGGACAAAAATGTCGTGCTGTGTTGGATTCTCATGGTAAAAGCAGGGTGTCGTCACATAAAAAAACAATCTCGTTGAATGAGGAAATATAATGCAACTGCCGTCCTGTGAACTTCTGGCGCCTGCCGGAAGTCTTGAAAAACTCAAAACAGCCATCCATTACGGTGCTGATGCCGTCTATCTCGGTGGCAAACAATTCGGGTTGCGGGCCAAGGCCGCCAATTTTGATCTGGCTGAAATCAGGGAGGCGGTGCGCTTCGCCCATGCCCGGAATGTCCGCATCTTTGTGACGGTCAATATCATGGCCCACAACCGGGATCTGGTAGAGCTGCCTGATTATCTGACCAGTCTGGGTGCGGCCGGGGTGGATGGCCTTATTATTTCTGACCCGGGTATTTTTCGTATGGCCCGGCGGCTCGTGCCCGAGTTACATATTCATATCTCCACCCAGGCCAATATCACCAACTCTGAATCCGCTTTATTCTGGCAGGATATGGGGGCAACGCGGGTTAATCTTGCCCGGGAGTTGTCTTTTGCCGAGATGTGCGAGGTGAAGGAGGCAACGGATCTGAAAATTGAGGTGTTTGTGCACGGCGCCTTATGTATTTCCTATTCCGGTCGCTGCATGCTCAGTCATTATCTCACAGGGCGTGATGCCAATAAGGGGGCCTGTGCCCATCCCTGCCGCTATAACTACCGGCTGGAAGAGGAGAAGCGGCCGGGTGAATATTTTCCGGTGGAAGAGGATGAGCGCGGGGTTTATATCTTCAACTCGAAGGATCTCTGTCTGGTGGATCGTATCCCTGAACTGGTGCGGGCCGGTATTGACTCCATCAAGCTTGAGGGACGAATGAAGGGGATCTATTATGCGGGCGGCATTGTCCGGATTTATCGCGCGGCATTGGATTTTGTCCAGGCACAGCTGGCCACAGGAGTCACGGATATCACCCTGCCGCCACGCTTCAGGGATGAGATCATGAAGCTTGGTTCCCGTGGCTATTCAGAGAACTTTTTTGACGGGAGTGTGGGTTCAGCAGATATGCTGTATACGGGCCCCAGGGTGACCCAGGAATATGTGCCGGCTGCAATCATCAGAAAGCCTGGAAACCCCGCTGTCATCGAGGTGCGCAATGTTATCCGTCCCGGGGATGAACTGGAATACATGGCACCTGGGCTTGAAAATATTACCTTTACCGTGGCGGAAGTCCGGTCCCTTGAAGGCAACCTCCTGCACCAGGCCAATCCCAATATACAGGTCTTTTTATTGACCGCAGAAGATATGGTCTGGCATGAA
>JBFFNY010000340.1:0-1837 GCA_041562955.1 Desulfurivibrionaceae bacterium
AAGGTAATGGACACCGCACTCCAGACAGGCGTCCATGATGGTCAGGTCCTGATAGGGCAGGGCCACGTTGATGCAGAGCTTGGGTTTGAACTCCTGCATGAGTGCGACGAGCTGGTCCACGTCATCGGCATCGACCTGTGCTGTTTTGATGGGGATGGGGAGCTGGGCGGCAATGCGATCACATTTTTCCTTGGTGCGCGAGGCCAGCAGGATGTCAGAGAAAATTTCAGGCACCTGGCAACATTTATGGACAACAACTGAGCCGACACCGCCGGCTCCGATAATAAGTACTTTTGACATGGGAATGTCCTCTTTTTTACATCTTTAAATAGGTATAGCCTTTAAGACAAGACTCGTAGAAATCGACAAGTTTGACCCCTTCCCGGGGCATAATAAGCCCCTGGTGAACCTGGTGGTCTATTCTTTTCTTGATAGCGCGGGCCAGGATTGCCGGACTGTACTGCATGGTGGTCAGCACCTCTTCGGCTGAAGTGCCATGGATAACCTCTTCTATATAAAAATCACTCGGATCATCATCATCACAATAGATGTGCACCTCGTTCAACCGGCCGAAGAGATTATGCATGTCCCCCATCACATCCTGATAGGCTCCCGTGAGAAAGAGACCGACATAATACTCTTCGTCCTTTTCGATAGGATGGAGGAGCAGGGTCTTCTCATACCCGTCCTTGGCCATGAAGCGGGTGATTTTGCCATCGGAGTCGCAGGTGATGTCAGCCAGCGAGCAGCGTTCAGTCGGCTCCTCATCCAGGCGCATGATGGGCATAATGGGCAGAACCTGATTGATGGCCCAGGTGTCAGCCGCGGATTGGAAGACGGAAAAATTGCACAGATACTGGCTGGCCTTCAGCTCTTTGATCTGTTGCAGCTCTTCCGGGATAAATTCGATGGTGTCCAGTATGGCGTCGATCCGATGAATGATCTGCCAGTAGATGGTTTCAATTTTGGCCCGTTCCCCAAGGGTGATGACGCCGAGTCGAAAGGCGCTTAAGGTCTCAATTTTGTCCTGCTGCACATCGTTGAATATTTCCTGATAGTTGTCGGGGGTGAGATTGCTGGCTGATTCCCGCATATTGGTTACAAGATTATGCTCATGGTCGCTGATTTCAACGGCATCAATGGTGTTGTGTTTGTTGATGACGTCAACCACATTGGTAATCACGCAGGAGTGGTGGGCCGTAACATAACGGCCTGATTCGCAGACAATATTGGGATGGGGAACACCGACCTCATCACACACCTGTTTCAGGCCGCTGACCACGTCTGAGGCATATTCCTGCATGGAGTAGTTCCGGGAGGAATCCGTGGCAGACTGGCTCCCGTCATAATCAACGCCGAGTCCCCCCCCGACGTCGAAATAATCAATGTTGATACCTTCCTGGGCAAGGTTGGCGTAGATACGCCCGGCCTCGGTGATGGCCTCTTTGATGATGCGGATATCTGAAATCTGGCTGCCGACGTGGAAGTGCAGGAGCTTCAAACAGCTGGCCATACCATTCTTCCGTAACAGATTAACGCCATTAATGATTTCAGAACAGGACAGACCAAATTTGGCCTGGTCTCCACTGGAGCCGGCCCAGCGGCCGCTGCCCTGAACGGCCAGGCGGGACCGGATACCGATAAGGGGTGCGGTCTGCATTTCCTTGCTGAGCTGGATAATGAGATTGAATTCAGAAAAATTTTCAACAACGAGGATGATTTTTCGTCCCAGTTTACGGCCGAGCAGGGCGAGCCGGATGAAATCTTCATCCTTATAGCCGTTGAGCACGGTCAGCGAGTTTTTATTCTCATTGAAGGCAAGGGATGCCATGAGCTC
>JBFFNY010000341.1:0-1830 GCA_041562955.1 Desulfurivibrionaceae bacterium
ATTTGTTGTGAAGGTGGCGGTATATTGCTTAAAAACTCGATTTGCCTCGGGCAGGATTTTACCGATCTGGCGGCCAGTCAAGGCGGAAACCTTAAATACCGGGGCATAGGGCATGAACTTCGTGTACCTCTCAACCTCACCCATGATCCACCTCTCGCGCTTTTTATCACCATCAACGAGATCCCATTTATTCACCACAATCATACAGGCACGACCACGTTCAAGGGCATAACCAATGACCTTGGTATCCTGCTCGGTGATCCCTTCATCCGCATCAACGATGAGCAGCGCAATATCACAGCGCTCAAGCGCTGAGAGGGCGCGCATCACGGAGAACTTTTCAATCTTATCGGACACCTTCCCCTTCCGCCGGATTCCTGCCGTATCAATGAGAAGATATTGATTTCCTCTTCGGGTCAGCAAACTATCCACGGAATCCCGCGTCGTTCCCGGAATATCAGAAACCACCATTCGATCCTGACCGAGGAGACGATTTATCAACGAGGATTTTCCCACATTCGGACGACCAATACAGGCAATACGAACCGCCTCTTCAGGAATATCATCCCGACTCGCCAGTACAGGCAACGACGCGAAGAACTCATCAAAGAAGGTCTTAAACCCAAAGCCGTGGGATGCGGACATACCGTACATCTCAGTAATACCGAGTTCATAAAACTGAGACAGGAGCTCCTCTTCCTTTTCAGGGCCATCAACCTTATTGACGATGTGGTGTACGGGTTTTGTTAATCGCCGTAAGCGCTTCACCACTTCATAATCTTCGGATAAAACACCGCCCACACCATCCAGGATATGGAGAATAATATCCGCCTCTTCAATGGCAGCCCAGGTCTGTTCTTGAATTTGCTCGGAAATCGTTCCATCCACCCCGAGCTCAATACCACCGGTATCGATGAGGATGATCCGCTGATCATCCCACGTCACTGTGGCGTAATGCCGATCACGGGTTACCCCTGGGGTTGGATCAATGATGGCCAGATTAGATTTGGTCAAACGATTGAACAGGGTTGACTTGCCGACATTCGGCCGGCCAACCAGAGCAACCATTAACGCGTCATGATCCCTATGGGAAATTGTTGTGTCCATGTCTTTTTATTCTATATGAGAGGAAGTAAAGCGTTGGCACTCTTTGATGTCTTCATACACATCATGGGCAAGAGTAGCTAAAAGAGGCAACCTGCAGTCCAGTTGCGTCAAAAGAAATTGCAAATTACGTAATGCTGGCAAAATAAATGACTCAAAAAAAGGTTTCCCTTTTTTCTGTGTGAGGAACCCAAAAGCACCCAGCATCTGCAAAACCCGTTGTATGGCAAGAAATAGATACCCTTCATGAAAGCCATCGCAATCAAATTTTACAAGACGACTGGCCTGTATAACATAATAATTATAAATAGTCTCTCTTTCTAACAGACTTAACTGGACATAGGGGTCAAACAGGAGTGAGGCCAGATCATAACCAAGCGGCCCCAAGCGGGCAGACTGAAAATCAATGATCCGGATTTCACCATCCTGAACCATGAGATTTCTGGACTGATAATCGCGATGCAGTAAAAAGCAGGGCGGTTCCTGACTGGCACGCAAGGCTATAGCCATGCACTCTTTCCTGACAGCCGATTCATCAAAAAAATGTCCCGCATAGTCTTTGCACAGGGCACTCAAAAAATAATCCGACTCCCGGGTGATCATGAGCTCATAGTCATATCTCGGGGTATCCCAGCAGCACCTCGTGTCAAATCCGACAACCCCATCCACCTGAAACGTTAGGAGCGCATCAACCGCCTTAAAATAAAGATCCTTCTTTTCTTGCCA
>JBFFNY010000342.1:0-1813 GCA_041562955.1 Desulfurivibrionaceae bacterium
CCGAGATTCCGCATCACCGGCAGGGAACGCATATCCACCACCAGATTATTATACCCATACATGATGCCGCGCTCGGTGAGCATAATCTGCGAGTTGCCGCTTTCCCGCACCTTGTTCACCGCATTTTCCATATCCCACGGGGAGAGAAACTGGCCCTTCTTGATGGACAGCGGTTTCCCTGTCCTGGCGGCCGCCACCAGGAGATCCGTCTGACGGCAGAGAAAGGCTGGAATTTGAATAATATCAAGAACTTCAGCTGCAAGCGGCGCCTGTGAGGCCTCATGGATATCGGAAATAACCGGCACATCAAACTCTTCCTTGATGCGACCGAGAAGCTCTAACCCCGCAGCAATTCCAGGCCCCCGATATGAGGAGAGGGAGGTGCGGTTCGCCTTGTCAAAAGAGGCCTTGAACACATAAGGCATACCCAGCCGTGTCGTAATTTCCTTGAGCCCTGCCACCGTCTCACGGATCACCTCTTCGGACTCAATGACACAGGGCCCGCCGATGAGGACCAGTGGCCTGCCGCTTCCAAAAATCACCTTATCATTAATCGCAACCTGCATATCCGCTCCTTTAAAACTCCCTTTACGCCGCATAAAAAAAAGCACGGAGATTCTACTCTCCGTGCCCTTTTGAAAATCACATCAAACGCCAGCTCATTTACTCATCCACCTGCTTGAGTGCCGCTTCGATAAACCGATGAAACAAGGGGTGAGGGTCCATGGGTTTTGACTTGAATTCAGGGTGGAACTGACAGCCCAAAAACCAGGGATGGTCGGCAAGCTCAACAATTTCCACCAGGGTATTATCCGGGGAGGTACCACTGATGACCAGACCTGCGTTCACCAGCTGCTCGCGGAACTCCGGGTTAAACTCAAAACGATGACGATGGCGCTCATCAATATCGGTACAGCCGTATGCCTTCCCAGCAAAGGTATCGGCAACAAGGGTACAGGGATAACTGCCGAGCCGCAGCGTGCCGCCCATCTCAGACTCCTCGTCGCGAACATGGGTGATCCCGGTACGGGCATCATACCATTCCTTCATGAGATAGATCACATTGGCCTTGGTGTCCTGGGTAAATTCATTGGAATTGGCATCTGTAAGCCCTGCCACATTCCGGGCAAATTCTACAACCGCAAGCTGCATCCCCAGACAGATGCCAAAGAACGGAATTTTATGCTCGCGGGCAAAGGTGATGGCGTTCATCTTACCCTCAACCCCGCGCTGGCCGAAACCGCCAGGCACTAAGATACCATGACAGCCGGCAAGGAGCTTGGCCGCATCACCTGTTTCCAGATCTTCGGCATTCACATATTTCAGATTAACCTGGGCATCATTGGCAACACCGCCATGCACCAGTGATTCATGGAGACTCTTATACGCCTCAACCAGATCAACATACTTGCCGATAATAGCAATGGTGACCTGATGCTGAGGATTCTTCATCTTATCCACCAGCTCTTTCCACGGCTCAATACGCGGGGCGCGGGTCCAGATCCCCAGTTGCTCAAGAATCAGGTCGTCCAGTCTTTCAGCATGGAAACAGAGGGGAACCTCATAGATCGAATCAACATCCTTTGCAGTGATGACGTTTTCAGTGGGAACATTGCAAAACAGGGAAATTTTCTTTTTCAGGCCGATATTCAGATCCGAGGTGGTCCGGCACAGGAGAATATCCGGCTGAATACCAATGGCGCGAAGTTCTTTTACAGAGTGCTGAGTGGGCTTTGTTTTCACCTCACCGGCTGAAGCCAGATAGGGAACCCAGGTCACATGCAGGAATACGGAATTATCACGGCCGACATCG
>JBFFNY010000343.1:0-1713 GCA_041562955.1 Desulfurivibrionaceae bacterium
AGGACCCTGGGCCTGTTCGGCCAAGGGATCACCCAGAACCTCCCCGGTCATCCGTCCGTCCCAGAACATGCCGCCGATCCACTCGCCGGTATCGTCGGAGAGGATTGGGCTGTAGCCGGTATAGGCGGAAGTCGGGGCGTTCCGGCCACCCCGTGAAATGCCATCGTCGCCGAGGGAATTCATGACGTTTTCAGGGTCACGGCTGTTGGTGGGGTCGGCAAAGCCTGCAGACCGGTGATGACAGGTGGCGCAGGATTGAGTGGAGTTCCATGACAGGTCTTTGTCGAGATAAAGATGGCGGCCCATCTGCTCCTGAATCGTGAGCGTTGCAGCCAGGGCTGAGCTTGTTGAAAAGCATAAAACGAACAAGGCTCCGCTTGTCATAATTTTATTCATTCTGTTCTCCTCCTTAAGGTTTTGACCAAAAAAGAAACGTACGGTATGTAACAGTTACATGTATGGGATAACGACGAGGATGAGAAAATGGTTCGTTCTTTTCAGGAAATAAGGATGTGGTAAATTGCCGCGCCCCTCTGGAACGTTGGTCGGAGTGGTTTAGTGCTGTGCACGATGACGCCATATCAGTATAATAGGCTATGTCTGGTTGACCCCATAGGTGCTACAGCCTGAATAAAACCCCTGGCAGGAACTGAGAAATGATCCTCTTTCTACTCTCCTTATTTCTGATATACGGCGGTCTGCATGGGTATGGATATCTGAAAATCAGAAACGCCATACCCCTCAGCGGTTGGCGGCAAGGGGCGGTGGTTGGCGTCATGCTGCTGCTTCTGACCATGCCGATTGTAACCCGTCTTCTTGAGTCATCCCATGAATCCATGGCCCGGTTCACCGCCTATCTCGGCTACGGGTGGATGGGTTTTCTCTTCTTTTTTGTGGCAATAGCATTGCTCATGGATGGGCTGGGTGGCGTCTGTGTCCTGGGCCAATGGCTGCTGCGAACAGGGTGCAGGTGGCCATGGTCCCCCGGCCGGGCCTTCTGGCTGCCAACCCTTATGGGTGTGCTGGCCTGTGTGTATGGTGTCTATGAGGCCGGTCATATCCGGGTTGAAACCATAACTGTGACGACTGAGAAACTGCCTGTCGGCCGGGGGCGGCTGCGCCTGGTGCAGATCTCGGATCTGCATCTCAGCCTGATGGTGGGGGAGGACGAGCTGCGCCGGGTGGTGGGATTGATACAGGAGCTTCAGCCTGATGTGATTGTCAGTACCGGAGATCTGGTGGATGGCCAGGTGGCACGTTTTGAACCCCTTGGTGAACTCTTGCAGCAGCTGACGCCGCCCCTGGGTAAATTTGCAGTAACCGGCAATCATGAATGGTATGTCGGGATGGGGCAGAGCCGGGATTTCATGGCAAGGTCCGGATTTCAGCTTCTGCGCGGGGAGTCGGTGCTGCTTGAACACTGGCTGACCCTTGTCGGTGTGGATGACCCGGCCGCGTTGCGAATGGGATATGGTGCTGCAGTCCGCATCCCGGAGACGGTGTCGGGTGAGACCTTTGTCCTGTTGCTCAAACATCGTCCGACCGTGGATCTGCAGAAAAAACGGCAGGTTGATCTGCAGCTTTCAGGCCATATCCACAAGGGCCAGATCTTCCCCTTCAATCTCCTGGTTTACCTGGTCTATCCGGTGGACATCGGTCTTTCCCAGCCGGCTGACGGCTGCTTTCTCTATGTCAGTCGCGGTACCGGAACCT
>JBFFNY010000344.1:0-1707 GCA_041562955.1 Desulfurivibrionaceae bacterium
AGTTTCAGCAACCCGTTGCTCCACTGACGGCCCCTGATCAGGTAAAAATGATTTCTGATCATCATCAGAGTCTTCACGCACCGGACTTTCAAGGGAGACATCCCAGTTATCCATGCGCTGACTCATCTCAATCACTTCCTGCTCCTTGACATTGAGTCGTTCAGCAAGCAGCTTGGTCTCAGGCTTATACCCCTGACTTTCGAGGAGTTTCCGTTCCTTGTTGAGACTGAAGAATAATTTTCGTTGGGCCTGGGTGGTACCAATCTTCACCAGACGCCAGTTATCCATGATAAACTTAAGGATATAAGCGCGAATCCAGTATGCCGCGTAATAGGAAAACTTCACCCCGCGATACGGATCGTATTTTTTAACGGCCTGAACCAGGCCGACATTCCCTTCCTGGATGACATCAAGAAAATTCTGCATCCAGTATTTCTGGAAATCCATCGCCACCTTGACCACCAGACGTAAATTCGCCGTAACCAGACGATACGCGGCATCAGGGTCGCCATCTTCCTTGAATTTCTCAGCAAGGGCCTGCGTTTCTTCACGGGTCAGCAAGGGATGCTGGCTAATCTCCTGCAGATAGCGGTGTAACCCCGGCTGGCCCATAGCGGGTAAATGATGGTCGTCAGGCAGTGTGACCAGGGCATGAAGATTATCATCCTTATCTTTTTTTGTTTCTTTCAAATGGAAACCGTTTTTTACAGATTAAATATAGTTTTGACTCATCTACACGACAAGGGGATCAATTCATTGAACTCAACGACCATAGGCCAAAAGATCAATCTTCCTAATTACCATTTCAGCTAAAAAAAAGCGCGCTATTTTCATTAAAAAACGCTTTGACCAAAAACAGTTCAGCAAACCAGTTAAAAGTGCAGAACAGGGTCGTTAACCCCTGCATCCATAACGGGTAAAGCTTGACAAGGATCCCCCTCTTCTTTATAAGCATGCACAGGAATACATATATGTATCCAGCGACCAGCAGCTCTTCAAATCTGAGACATAAGCCCCACACCAAACATGAAAAACATCCGAAACTTCAGCATCATAGCCCACATTGACCATGGGAAATCCACCCTGGCCGATCGCCTCATTCAACTCTGCGAGATGATCAGTGCTCGGGAATTCAAAGATCAAATCCTCGACAATATGGATATTGAACGGGAACGGGGCATAACCATCAAGAGCCAGACCATCTGTCTGCCCTACACCGCTCGCGATGGCCAGAAATACAGTCTCAACCTCGTCGACACCCCGGGCCATGTGGATTTCAGCTATGAAGTTTCCAGGGCCCTCAGCTCCTGCGAAGGGGCCATACTCCTCATAGATGCGGCCCAGGGCATTGAGGCGCAGACCCTTGCCAATCTCTACCTCGCCATGGAGAATGACCTGGTCGTCCTGCCTGTCATCAACAAAATTGACCTCCCGGCCGCAGACCCGGACGCCGTTGCCCTGCAGATCGAAGAAGACCTCGGGCTCGATGCCGAAATTATCTGCCGGTGTTCAGCAAAGACCGGTGAAGGGGTTGCCGACATCCTGGAGGCCATTGTCAACCATCTCCCCCCTCCGCAACAAGGAGACCCTGACGCGCCTCTACAGGCGCTTATCTTTGATGCACGGTACGACGCCTTCCGGGGCACCATCATATCGGTACGAATCATCAACGGGACAATCAAGGCCGGGGACACGGTCACCTTCATG
>JBFFNY010000345.1:0-1654 GCA_041562955.1 Desulfurivibrionaceae bacterium
AAGAGTTATGGTTTTGATGACCGTCTTCTGGCAAGAGACTGGACCCTGTTTGAGCCCAAGGGATGTGGTGTGTGCAAGGGCGGCGGATATAAGGGCCGGGTTGGTTTTTTTGAACTCATGGAGGTGACCGATGCCGTGGGAACAGCGATCAATGCCCGTGTTCCGGAAGATCAGCTGCGCAAGATTGCGATTCAGGCGGGGATGAATCCGTTGCGCTATGCAGCTCTGCTGAAGGCGACCCAGGGTGTTACTGATATTCGGGAGGTGCTTCGCAAGACTGTAGCCAATGAAGAAAGCCTTCCTGCTTATTTGGTGAATCCCGATGTTGAGGTCTATATGGATGGGGATGATATTATTCATCAGGGAAATAAGGACATTGATTTCTTCCAACTCCTGCAGGGGACTGTTATGGTTGTAAAAGATGGAAAGCGTATTGCGGATATTAAGGAGCCGGGTGAATATTTTGGTGAAATGTCAGCAATTTCAGGGGAACCACGTACGGCCTCGATCGTTGCAAAGGGTAAGGCCAAGGTAAAACGTTTTCCCGGTGATAAAATGATGGAGATTATCGATAATCATCCAAAGGTTGCGCAACATCTCTTTAAGACACTCGTGGCTCGTTTGGGTCAAACCAGTGATATTATCGTTAAGCTTGCTGAGAATGCCAGACGGTAATTTTTTATAAAAATTCATTTCGAATACTCTTCTTTGTATCTACGAAGTCCTCTTCAGCAATTTCAATAAATTTAATTACGTATTACTACTGGTTCACGGTAGGTATAAATACGTGCGTCATGAAAAAGAAAGTAGTTATGCGAAGTTAATGCGCTACGAATTCATAATAGATGTGCTAAAAACTGTTGCAAAAAAGAGTCTAATTAACTAGTGTTGATGGGTTTAATTTTTAGGTAATACCCAGGTGATGTCCAGTTTTATTCTGAACCTGTTAAGGCTTGAGCAACAGGGTAGGGGACGTTCGCGTGGGCTTTGTTTTGTTGGGGGTATTTTTTTTTAGACTCACCCAACTGTTGAGACATTATTTAGATTGGTCGTTTTTGAACCAGTTTATCGTAAATATTTATGTGATTTAAGGAGATTCAATGAGTGCCAAGATTATCAGCGGAACCGAAACCGCCAAAGCGATTAGAGAAGAGTTGAAGGTAGAGGTTGCAGAACTTACAAATAAACATAATATTGTTCCAGGACTGGTAACGATTCTTGTTGGCGAAGACCCTGCTTCGCAATCTTATGTTACAGCTAAAAACAAGACTGCACACGCCTTAGGTATTCACTCTGAGCAGGTTACGCTTGATGCTGCTACCTCAGAAGAAGATCTCCTGGCCCTTGTTGACAAGTATAATAACGACGATAAGATTAACGGAATTTTGGTTCAGCTTCCTCTGCCTAAGCACATTAATGAGGCGAAGGTGCTGTATGCCATTGACCCGGATAAGGATGTCGATGGTTTTCATCCTGTAAATATCGGCAAGATGGTTCTCGGTGAAGATTGTTTCCTCCCTTGTACCCCACACGGCATTCTTGAACTTCTTATCCGTTCAGGTGTTGAAACATCCGGTGCTGAGGTTGTCATTGTTGGGCGTTCCAACATCGTTGGCAAGCCAATGGCGAACCTGATGCTGCAAAAGCGTGCTGC
>JBFFNY010000346.1:0-1629 GCA_041562955.1 Desulfurivibrionaceae bacterium
AGCGAGTCGTTCAGGGTGGAGATGAACCCTGTTTCACTCTCATAGATATAGGATTCCGTGTTCATCTCCACGCGGGGCAAATGGTTTGAGTCTTGAACGGCAATTCCTGCCCTTGCCCGGAGCTGATTCATCGGCGGCATGGGTCGGCTGGTCAGCCATTGCTTTTGAACCTGCTTCGATTCCATGCTCATTCGGATCGCATCTTCCATGACATGGGGTTGGCTGGGTGCCAGAACAGGCTCGGGGTTGGATTGACAGGCGGTAACAATAAAGCAAAGGCTGACGAGGGCGGTACTGAATGTCTTGTGCATGGTGGATCACCGTGTGGGTAGAGGGTTGAATACGGATCTGTTGATGTAGGTCTCATTGTCAGGGGACGGACGATGTGGAGGAGATTGTCGCCGCTTGTAATTATTTTTTAAGGGAACCTAAAATAGGTGTATGCTGTCTGCTGATATCTGATATATTCCTTGACCCTTGACCCTTGACCCTTGACCCTTGACCCTTGACCCTTGACCCTTGACCCTTGACCCTTGACCCTTGACCCTTGACCCTTGACCCTTGACCCCCTTTTAACACGTGACCTACAAACTCCAGATCACCAAACATCTCTCCCTTATCGATGCCCTTTCCGCGAAACGGTTTGTTCATCCGGTCCTTGCTGAAGAGGCCGTGGTCTATGTGTTGGTTGAATTGCAGGCGGATCAGGGCCGACGGCTGGCCGGTTTCACCGGGGGAGCCCGTTTTTCCAGTTATCTCTCGGCTGTGGTGATGCGTCTTTTTGAGGATTTTTCCCGCAAGCGGTTTGGCCGCCTCCGTCCTCCTGTCTGGCTTTCCCGGCTGGGCGGCATGTGGCTGGTGGCGTTTAAACTCCTGTGTATGGAACGAAAACCATTTCCAGAGGTCATTGATGAACTGATGGGTTATTATGATCTCTCGTCCCGTACGGCTGAACATATGGGAGAGGTTATTCTGGCTGAAGTGGTTGATTGCGGTCATCGCAAGGGCCAGACCGTGCCCCTGGACAGTGAAGAATGGTATAGTGATACCGATGGTACACCACAGGTGCTGGAGGAGAAGGAACGCGGCATTTTATTTAAAGCGCTGCTGCAAAAGGTGCTGGGAGATGATGCGGGCGGTGATACCGCTCTTTTTGATCTTGATTTCAAGCTCTCAGGCCAGGATAAAATGCTGCTCAAGCTCTGTTATCAAGATGGAATTAATGTTAGTAAGGCAGGACAGATGCTGGGGCTTACGGTCCATCAAACCCATGGTAAAATGCGCCGATTACTTGCTAGAATACGCACCATACTCACGGAGTCTGGTGCGGCCTCCTCACTCAAACCGTTTCTTGTGGATGAATAGATGAAAGAACAACTGAATAACCCTATGCACGGGGTGACCCTGAAGGATATCCTGGTCCGCCTGGTGGATCATTATGGTTGGCCCGGACTTGGCAATCGAATTAAGGTTGGCTGTTTTAAAAGCAATCCCTCCCTGGAGTCGAGTCTGAAGTTTTTGCGGAAAACCCCCTGGGCGCGCAAAAAGGTTGAGGCGCTTTATGCCGAGATGCTGGAGAAGGTTGAGGGAAATAAGAAGCCCAAGGAACGGATAAACGTATGGAAGACC
>JBFFNY010000347.1:0-1626 GCA_041562955.1 Desulfurivibrionaceae bacterium
TAAGATGGATGTAGGCGGCAATTTTTCGAGAGCAACAGCAAGATCCTGCGGTGGCAAAGCTGTGAGCTCGATGGTCTGTATTTTTTCACCGACTCCCGAAACGCCCTCTTGAAACCGTAAGAGGTTTTCATTGGCTGACACAGTTCCATCACTGATTGCGACTAAATGTGTTGCCTCTGGGTGCAGCTTGAGGACTAGCCTTACGGTTTCCGAGAAATCTATATCTTCGGCAACCCCTGTAACACCACCAATTCCAGCGATAAGGTCATCGCGGTAATTATTGATACCACAGAAAACGATCGGGATATTGGGGAATAATTTGTCATGATTTTCTTTTAAAAATTTCAACGCATTATTATCTGAAACAATAATCACGTCAAAATGGGGCTGCTTATATTTTATCTGATACAGCTGTTCCAAAAGTGGAAAACTGATTTCAGGAGAAAGACGTTTGGTATCCATATACTCGATATAAAAAGCCACCCCATCACCATCTTCAGAAAATACGGAGCGTATGCCCTTCACAATCTCATCCGACCACGAGTAACCAGGATGGTAGGAATTAAGAACAAGAATCTCTTTTTTGTCAAATTGACAATGAGCAATTTGAGGTAAAAACAGATAAATAGCCTGAACGAACAGGATGAGCGAGACGAACCCGTTTATTGTCGTGTGTTTATATATTGTCATGGGTTCTCGGAGGTATTGTTAAATTTCATAGACATACCCTAGCTTTTTGCCTTATTTTTATCCAATTCAGATCCTTCAAGAATTCGCCAGCTATGAAAAGAGGATTTCGAGGGCAAGAAAGAAGAGAGACTGCATTCAGATATAAATCTTACCCCCGCCTGGAAAACACAACAGCCACCTCTTCTACTTCAATGGGGCAGTTACCCCTTAGTTTTCAAGGTTATATCCTATTGATAAAATTATCATAAATGAAGTGATAATTAAAGATAAAGGCAGGTTCCATGCTACCTGGTCCAAAGGAAGCGTGTACTGCATACGTAATACAGGGACATGAGGCTCAAGTAGAATTGTCCTCTTAACAGCACACAAATAAGTAGAAATCTTGAGTTTGGACAACCAGGCAAGAAACTACTACTTGTAATGGCAATATTAATTATGAAAAGAAGATGTTAGTTTATGATGTTTCCTGAGTATCTCTAACTAAAGCTCAACTCCTGGTCGTCAGATCAGGTCTGACCTTTGGATGAAAATTGTCAGGTCTATCACGACTATTACCATGAATTAAATGCAACCTATTTAGGGGAAAGCCATGAGTCATGGCAACGGATAACCAATTCAAGACTCCTACCATTCTTTTTTTTACAACTTCACCACACCTTCAGCCAAGTCCTCCAGCCCTTCACGATCACACAGGGTGATCACCGGCCCTTCAGTCTTAATGTATCCACTGGTTGTCATCTTGGCCAGGATCCGGGAAATGGTTTCCGGGATGGTGCCGAGGTACGCTGCAAGCTGGGTCTTGGCAATGGGCAGACGAATGGAATCCTGCCGGCCGCCCTGTTCACTGAGCAGAAGCAGATGCGTCGCCAACCGCCCGGGGACCTCCTTGAGGGATAACGATTCAATCATATTGGAAAACTGGCGCAGACGCAGGGA
>JBFFNY010000348.1:0-1620 GCA_041562955.1 Desulfurivibrionaceae bacterium
AGCATCAAACAGAGGATGCTGAACGAGTCTATTTTCTTTACAGATAGCCGGTAAAAAAAAAGGATATTACATGATTATGCTGTAGAAATCAACAGATGGATAACTTTATAACGGGGGGGGGCAGGAGGAGGGGTCCGGTCAGGTTTCCGGACGGGTATTTTGCTTTAAAAAAAGAGAGAGCTTTGCATGCTGATCAGCAGAGAGCTCCGTGAACATAATACCTGCCTCCCGAACAAAAGTTGACCGGGTTGACGGCAGAGGAGATGAGTCTTTTATCGAAACGACTTTACAGGGAAGATTATCTAAATAATAATCACCCTCACTGGATAAGAGGCCAATCTGAAAGTCAGTCTCAAACGGGTCATCACAGTGGAGTAGACATTTCACTCGCAGTCCACCTTCGGAAATGTTGATGACTTCACCAAAGGTGCTGGTGTTAAAGGCCATAGTGTTTTTTTTGACCTTGAAACGTTTATATTGCCTTCTGTCTTTCTGCTCAAGTGTTTGTGCATGAAGCATGGAAAAACCTCTATGGCTGTATTGTCGCCTGGGTCATGTTGATATTTGGCTTGTTTTATGCGGGTACATAGTTGCAATGAATTGAAATTAAGCAAAAAAATATCCTAAGAAGTTTATACGGATAAATCAAGATGTTTGTTAGAAAAGTGTGTTTTTCCCTGAGGTGCGGCGGTGAATTTTGATAAGTATTGCGTGTTATTACTTGAAGCCAACGGGGTGAATGCCCCTGGTGTGTCTCCGTTTATTATTTCGGACGGCATGGGGCTGGGTGATGATGCGGTCTGGTGGGACTCGTCCTGGGATAAGCGGCCAGTTCCCCATGAAGGGATTGACCTGGTTCGATTTAAAACGTCTTCCGGGGTTGTCTCTGTTTTTCGGGGTTTTCGTATTATTTCTCCTGTCTCTGGAACGGTGGTGGGTATTTCTCCTGATTTTCTTGACAAGACGGTTTGGCTCAATCCTGATGGGCGGCCGGATGTGGTCGTGGTTCTTGCGCATCTGGCCCCCCAGGTCACCCTGGGGCAGCGTCTTGTCTGTGGAGATGCTGTCGGCTTGATTGATTACAAGGTCCGGGGTGTACCACTCCACCTGCATGTATCCATGCTGACCGGTGCTTGGCGCTCCATACCAGTTTTGGATTGGCGCGGTGTGCATGCGCAGCAGGTTGCTCATTTTGTTCAACCGTCTTTTTGATCCACTATCCCCCCTCTGGATAATCTTAAGCTGTCAATCTCTGTTTGATCTTGCCACTGGCATCTTTTTAATTCTTTTCTCAAAATTCCTGTTTAAAATATTGCAACTGTGATTGAATTAATTAACGTTCGTTGTGATTATGGTGAAGGGAAGTAGGGTGATGTAGGGGGCAGGGTTTGGGTTGAAGGGTTAATATTGGTACTGAAAGGAGTAGGTAGGGATCGTTGATGATGTCAAATGTATTGATACCATCAATGTGGGGGAATAATGTCAGGTGAGAAGTGCAGTTAGTCGTCAGGTTTTTGTTGGCTCATGTTTTGAGCCGGTGTGATATCACGAAACCAGATGCTAACTTCTTGGGCCTGGTCACTGAATGGGTTGCAGTGGCTGCGGTCGAAAATTGCACAG
>JBFFNY010000349.1:0-1617 GCA_041562955.1 Desulfurivibrionaceae bacterium
CGAGGATATTGATCCCGCGTTTGGTGAACTGTCCCAGGGTGTCGAAGAGCATGCCCACCCGGTCTTTCAGCGGAATGGTCAGCAATGAGGTGGCATCGTAGCCGGTGCGCGGGGCCGGGTTGCGGCTGATGACGCCGTACCTGGTCTTGTTATGGGGGGTGAGTTCCCGCTCGCGGATGATGAACCCGTAACTCTTCAGGAGTTCTTCAGACTCGATCACGCCCTGATTGGTTCGGTTCTGGTCCTTGATCTCCGTGATGGCCTTGTCCAGATCGACCGTGGTGAGCAGGGAGCAGTCGCTGAAACTATGGGCCAGATACTCCTCGCATTGCTGCATGACCTGGCCGGTGCCGGTGAGAATGTCGAGTTTGGTCGTGGAGTCCAGGGTGCCGAGGGAGAGGGTGATGGGCTGGACAATATTGTCGACCCAGTACCCTGTCTGCATCTTTTCCATGATTTGAAAGGAGCGCAGGATGCCGCCGATCTTGGTGTTGTATACGGGCAGGACCATGAGGTCGATCTTCCCCTCGTCGTAGGCTTCAGCCAGTCCGGTATGGTGCGGGAAACAGTGAATCTCTGCCGTGGGATTGTAGTGGTGGACAGCCTGCCAGGTGTTGGAACCTTTGGCGCCGATGATGCCGATTGTGGTCATGATAATAAGGTCGGTGAGGAGTTAACGATTAGAAGGAAAATGGTGCATGAAATCTTCCTTACTCTGGGTGGTTAAGCGTACGTCAATATGTAGTGGGTTCAGCCGACTTGGTCAATTCTTTTAAAAAGGTATGGTGATTTATGTCCACGAGTTTTTATGGGCGGCCCATTTTTTTACTTCACAACACGGCCCCCGGGTCCGGTCCGCCAAAAAAAAACAAAAAAAGGGTTTCTTTTTCTAATAGTAATTATTACTATGTGGAAAAGCTGAGATACAGATTCAGCAGCGTGAATGAAAATTACATAAGAACCTTTTATAAAATATAACCATGAGGATGAACAGATGGGACATTGTATTCCAACCTTTAAAATCGGCCAGCCTGTAGATAATTTTGAGTTAAACACCTATCTGCCTGCAGATTTTGATTTTGGCCGGGTATCGCTCAACGAGTTGAAAAAGGACGGGAAGTGGACCATTCTGGTTTTCTACCCGGCTGATTTCACCTTTGTCTGCTCCACTGAGCTCAAGGATTTTGGTGATCTCTATGATGAATTCAAGAAACTCGGAGCAGAGCTGATCACGGTATCCACCGATACAGAGTACACCCACCTGGCGTGGCGCCGTGAAGAGGAATCCTTGAAGAATGCCAATTATCCCATGGCGGCCGACCCGACCGGCGGTGTTGCCAAACGTTTCGGCGTGTATGATAAGGCGAGCGGTCTGGCTCTGCGCGGAACCTTCATCATCAACCCGGAAGGGGTCATGGTGGCCTCAGAGGTAAATTATTATAATTTCGGCCGTTCTGCCGCTGAAACCCTGCGTAAGCTCAGGGCTGCGGTGTATGTTGCCAATCATCCTGCGGAGGCCTGTCCTGCCAATTGGGATGAAGGCGCAAAAACCCTTACTCCCGGTCCTAAGCTGGTGGGTAAGGTTGCTCAAAACCTGTAGTCTGTTTGTACTTCTCC
>JBFFNY010000350.1:0-1607 GCA_041562955.1 Desulfurivibrionaceae bacterium
AAGCTCCACCATGGTGACACCATACTCAAGGAGCAGCTGCACCCCCTTCCGGTCCAGACAATCCGGCCTGGTTGAGAGACGAATGTCCTGAACCGCACCGGATACCAGAAACGGCTGCACCGGTTCGAGCAACTGGCGCTGCTGCGCCACATCAAGCCCGGTAAAGCTGCCCCCGTAAAAGGCAACCTGCACCCTGCGCTGCGCATCCCGCGGCCGGAGTAACACCTGTGTGATCTCCTGATGAATCTGTTCAGAGGTGACAGGCTGACCGGCGCCAGAGATGGTGCGCTGGTTACAGAACACACATTGGTGAGGACAGCCGGCATGGGTGATAAAAAATGGAATAATATAGGGGGTGGCCCTGGAGTCTGCCATCAGGGTTTATGAAAGTTGAACTTCGCAAAATCTTTAATCGCCTGAGCTGCGGCATTCTGCTGTGCTTTTTTCTTGTTCCCGGCTTCACCCTGGGCGAGGATCTGCCCCTGAAAGAGAACCGCGAACACAAAGGTCCTGTCGTGATCCGGCCCCTTGACCGATTGCAGCTGATACACTGGGCCTTCATTAAACTCCCCCTGCAACATTTCCTGCAGGCGACTCTTGGCATCCGCCTGGGTCAGTCCTGCCAGCCGATTCTCATACCACGGGGCAAACCACCGGCTCACCACATCGCGAGCCGCATCATAGCCGCCGTCAAGAAAGATAGCGCCAACGAGCGCTTCAAAGCCGCAGGATAAAATAGAGTCTTTCTCCCGGCCGCCGGAATGATCCTCACCCCGCCCTAACAGCAGCAGCGGTCCCATACCAACTTCCCGGGCCATCCGGGCCAGATGACTTTCCTTCACCAGGGCGGAGCGTAACTGGGTCAATTCCCCTTCATTCATCTGGGGATACTGCTTGAACAGGCCGTGACCAATAACGAGATCCAGCACCGCATCACCGAGAAATTCCAGGTTTTCATTGTCTTTCGTCAGATCACTGCCCTGTTCAAAGGCGTAGGAACTATGAATAAACGACTCCTGAAGCAGCGCCCTGTTCTGAAAACGGTAACCAAGGTGCTGTTCAAAATCATGGAGTTGTTCTTTATTCTTAATAAGGAGGGCGTCAAGCATTGTCATGGAGAACTCATATTCACGTATTGAGAAAGGAAGGTTTCCCATGACCTACCAATATTACTGCATTATGCAAAGATAATTTTAAGTTTTTCGGCAGCGAACAAACCCGTTTTACCGTGCCAACAGGGTATTTATGAGCCATTGCCGCTCAGGAATTGGATGAAGGACAGGAAGCTTTTCTGGGCGAAATGCCCCACCATCTTTTCCTTCATGAGGATCAGCGCGTCAAAGGGCTTACGGGCTTCGCTATAGGGACGAATCGTCGTGAGGGCATCGTAGACATCGGCAATGGTTGCAATCTTGGCTGCATCTGAAATTTCATCCTCCTTGAACTTGTCAGGATAACCCGTGCCATCAAAACGTTCATGGTGATGCAGAATCACATCCAAAGAGCCGACACCAAGCACATCGTTCATCAGCTCATACCCCTTACGGGAATGAGTCTGCATGACAAAAAACTCATCATCCGTCAACCTGCCGGGCTTATTCAGAATG
>JBFFNY010000351.1:0-1587 GCA_041562955.1 Desulfurivibrionaceae bacterium
AATAAAAAGATGGGGGTGTTCGGCAGTCGCTCCCCCCAGCGTCCCAATTTCATGGGCCATTCCGTGGTCAAAATCCAGTCCGTCGACCAGGCCGAAGGGGTCATCCATATCAGCGGTCTCGATCTGCTTGACGGTACGCCAGTGATTGACATTAAGCCCTATATCCCCTATACAGACAGCATACTCGATGCCACGGAAGGGTATGCGACCAAACCGGCCCTCCATTTTGCCGTCAGGTTCAGTCCTGAGGCTGAACAGGACTGCAGGACATACCAACCCCGGCAGGGTGAAAATTTACAGCAACTTATAACCCAGATATTGCAGCAAGACCCGCGACCAGCCTACCATAAGGACGACAGGAGCTATGGCATGCGCTTGTGGGATCTCAACATTCGTTTCACCTACACCACCACAACAATCACGGTGGAACACATTCAAAAGAGCCCGACATGACCCAACAATCCAAAAAACGTTTCCGCCTCGATCTTGAATTTGACGGCACCCACTACAGCGGCTGGCAAAGCCAAACCGATGCGGAGTCCATCCAGGGCAGTCTTAAAAAAGCAGCGGAATCCGTCTTGGGAACCAAGGTGGACATTCAAGGCTCCGGCCGCACCGACCGTGGTGTGCATGCGATGAACTACACCGCCCATCTTGAAACAGCCACCGGGATGTCGCCGGCCAAAATCCACAAAGAGTTGAACAAGGCCCTGCCCAGTGACATTGCCATCCTCAGCCTCAAAAAGGCAGGCGACCGTTTTCACGCCAGACATAACTGCATCGCCCGCAGCTATATCTACCGTTTCAGTACGGTGAAATCCGTCTTTGACCGAAAATACAGCTGGAACCAGAGCGGCCTCACCCACATTCCGGAAATGGAAGTTGCGGCCCGCCTCTTCACCGGCATGCATGACTTCACCTCATTTACCGACCCACGGATTCTCAAAAAGAAATCACCCATGGTGAATATCCTCCACTCAAAACTGACTGTGGAAGACGACGCCATGATCTTCCGCATTATCGGTTCCCACTTCCTGTGGAAAATGGTGCGCCGCTGCACCGGGCTTCTCGTCGCTGTAGGACAGGGGGCCCATTCTGGCGGAGATGTGGAACTCTTTCTGAAAAACCCCGGCATTGCCGATCTCAAGCTGCTCACCGCCCCGGCAAAAGGTCTCTTTTTCGAACAGGCCTTTTATAATGATGACGAGTTAAATGATGCCCTGGCACTACATGGAGAGACACCGAAGTGAACACGGCCGCAATCATTCACGACTTCACCCATAACCCGCCGGGAGTCTTCCCGAAAACGGCCTTGACCGAGGCCATGCTCCAGCCACAGGAAATCAGTCCGGAACTCATCCGCATCCTCCAGACAGGGGCGGATGACATCACCCGCCTGGCCAACACCCCGGATGACAACGGCTTTCTCTACGCCATGTTTCTGCTGGCGCAGTTTGAAGAAGAAAAAGGGCTGCAACCCCTCATCGACTTCTTCTCCGGTGACAGCATGACGGCCATCCACCTCACGGGTGATGTGGTCACGGAAAACCTGAGCAAACTCTTTGCCGGAATGGCCAGAACCGATGC
>JBFFNY010000352.1:0-1581 GCA_041562955.1 Desulfurivibrionaceae bacterium
GGGTGATCATCTCATCTATAAGGTGTCAGCCCTGGGTTCAAAATCCACGGCAGCAGCCAATATAAGATACGAACTGGATTACACGTTTAATCTGAAAACAGGGGTCTGGAATATCAACGATATCCCGTTAGGCGTTTAAGTGCTCTGCTCAGCACTTATTCAGGTTCACCTTTATCCATCACATACTCAAGACGACTCCACAACCCATGTAAGATGATCACTTCACGGGAATCAAGATCTGCACGGGCAAATATCCTTCTATAGGTATGGATAATATGATCGGGATTCTGAGGATTGAGATAGTTTGCCTTGTACATGGCGTCCTTCATGTGACTCAGCATCGCCTCAATCTCTTCAAAGGGGGCCTTCTCCCGCAAACCATCCGGTTCATGCCCCCCCTGATCTTTAGACAGTTCATACAGGCAGATCGTTACCGCCTGGGCCAGATTGAGAGAATGTAAGGCCTCCGACGTTTTAATCGTGACAAAGGTGTCACAGAGATCAAGATCTGCGGTTTTAAGCCCATGATCTTCCGGACCGAAGACGAGGGCCATATTCATGGTGTCAGAAAGTCCACCCCTTTTCGCTGCGAGTTGTTCCGGTTCCAGCACTTCCTGTCTGTACTTGCCGTGACGTGTTGAGGTCCCGATCGTGTAGTGACACCCTTGCAAGGCATCCTGCAGCGAATCGCACAGCACGGCCTCTTTAAGAATGGTATCTTTGGCACTCACCGCCATATCCCTCGCCTGTTTGTCCAGATGATTCACCCGGGGATTCACAAGACGCAGGTCGGAAAAACCAAAATTTTTCATTATTCTACAGACCGAACCAATATTCATTGCACCTTGCGGTTCAACCAGAACAATACGGATATTGGGAAATTCCATAACAATCACATCAGCCAAAATTAATAAAAAAATCCCTGTCAAACAGGGTCGACAGGGATTTTTTGAACCTTAAAAAAAGAAGGTCAGCTTATAATGCCTGGGCAATGGCATCACCCATGGTCTTTGTATCAACCGCCTTGGTGGGATCCATTGCGATATCAGCCGTATAGACACCACTATCCAGGGCAGCCTCGACACTGGCTTCAATGGCATTTGCCGCTTCATCAAATCCGAAGCTATAACGCAGCATCATGGCAGCGGATAAGATCTGGGCAATAGGGTTGGCGATACCTTTGCCGGCAATATCAGGGGCTGAGCCGCCAGCCGGCTCAAAGAGGCCGAATTTATCTTTATTCAGGCTTGCCGAGGCAAGAAGTCCCATGGAGCCTGTAAGCATTGCGGATTCGTCGGAAATAATATCACCAAACATATTGCCACAGAGCAGAACATCAAACTGATTGGGATCTCGCACCAGCTGCATGGTGGCATTATCAACATAGATATGCTTCAATTCAACATCTGGATACTCTTTGGCGATTTCAATAACGACTTCACGCCATAACACCATGGTGGTCAGGACATTTGCCTTGTCAACAGAGGTGACCTTCTTTTTACGAATTTGCGCGGCCTCAAATGCCATGCGGGCAATACGTTCAATTTCAGAACGTTTATAAACCATCGTATCAAAGGCATA
>JBFFNY010000353.1:0-1528 GCA_041562955.1 Desulfurivibrionaceae bacterium
CACGGGCGAGCTGTGCCCAGTTGGCGGTGGTGGTGACGGGTTGGGATCTTGAGGCGATGATGAGTGAGGAGTCGGAGGCCAGATCCATGACTTCGACATGGGGTAACCCCTTGTCCCTGATCCAGGCGCGGAGGGTGGTCGTCCCATGACAGGTCCCGTTATAGGTGTTGGCCAGCATGTGCAGGTCGTAGAGCACCCCCTTGGCTGTGGCGTCGGTCTTGCGGTCGGGGAAATAATCATGGATGACCAGGACGCCGTCCTCGCTAAGGAGTCCGCACGCCTTGTGCAGGAGTTCCTGGGCGGTGTTCCGGTCGTAGGCATGGAGAAAGTTGGCCATGATGATCATCCCGAACTCCTGTTGTTCCAGAACGACAGGACCGGTGAAGTCCCCCTCGTGGAAATCGATGTTCTGCCAGTCTCCGGGTTCGGGGTAGATGGCTCGGGCGCTGTCGTGCACCTCCGTCAGATCCAGAACAACGCCCCGTTGATTCGGCCTGTCCCGGAGAAAGGCGCGGGTCAGCGCACCTGCCCCGCCGCCGATGTCGAGGATGGTGCCGTGCCAGTTGACCGCCCTGTTCACCCGCTCGACAAGTTCCAACCCCTTCTGCCGGGCCAGCAGGTCAAGGGCCTTGACGTAGTAGAGATTCCGTTGTGCATAGGAGGATTCAGGGGTGATGGCGGGTGGGGAAATGGTGCCGATCTTTGCCCCGAGGTTCTGCCACCCCGGTTGCATGTATTGGCGGTAGAGGAAGAAGTCGAGCATACAGTCGGGGCTGGTTATGTCAAGATAGGTCCGGCTCATCTGGGTCGGAAACCAGAAGCCGTTGCTCTGCTCGAGCAGGCCGAGCTGCTTGAGACCTGAGCACAGTCGCTCGAGGCCCTCGAGCTGAAAATCATGCTTCTCACCAAAGGTCGGCAAATTGTCGGTGCCTGAACCCAGCTTGGAAAAAAGGTCGAGGTTGAGGGCTGTGAAGAACACCTCGGAATGCCAATAGCCGCAGGCAAGATTTTCCAGATGGGTGTAGTCACGACCAGCCGGATCTGGGGGAGAAAGGGGCGCCATGTCTATAATACCGTGTTTTTGGCCCAGTTTTCATCCGGCTCCGGGTAATCCTGCATGAAGTGGAGTCCCCGGGATTCTTTGCGGGAAAGGGCGGAGCGGACGATGAGATCGGCCACGAGGCCGATATTGCGCAATTCAATGAGATCCGGGGTGAGGAGGTAGTCGTGGAAGAAATTGTTGACGTCACTCACCAGGGGGGCAAGCTGTTTGCGCGCCAGCGCCAGCCGCCGTTCCGAGCGGACAATGCCGACATAATTCCACATGAGACGCCGGATCTGATCCCAGCAATGGGAGATGAGGATTCCTTCTTCCAGTTTTTCCGCACCGCCGGCCGTCCATTTCGGTACAGGGGGGAACATGGCCTTGGAGAGTTCAGGCCAGACTTTTTTGCATTGGTCTGCCGCATTATGGCTGAGCACCACGGCTTCGAGCAACGAGTTTGAGGCCAGTCGATTGCCGCCGTGC